>NZ_JALKFW010000225.1:0-67394 GCF_023243055.1 Frankia sp. AgPm24
ATCCACCTAACCGACTACCAGAAGTAACGATCAATCGGTATGCCTCGCGGCAAGGAACTACTGAGGCGCTGCACTAGACACTGCCCGGCCGCGGCTGACCATCTGGGCCGGCGGCTGACGCTGACACCCGGGCTGGGTCGGAGGTCGGGGGTTGGATCACCCCGGGCTGGTCTGTGGCCTGTGCTTCCCGGCTCGAAACAGGACCCGCAACGAGAGTCGTCCCCCGGAAACAGCCGGTTGGAACCGGCTGTTTCCGGGGGACGGGGACTGGCTGCGCTCAGCGGCCGGCGGGCGTGAGGTTGAGGCTGCGGCCGGCGAGGCCACGGGAGCGGAAGGTGAGCCGATCCGCGACCGAGCTCAGCGCCTTGCTGGCCTCACTGTCGGGCTCGCCGATGACCAGCGGCACACCGTTGTCGCCGCCCTCACGCAGGCGGACGTCCACCGGGACCTGGGCGAGCAGCGGCACGTCGTGGCCGAGGACCCGGGTGAGTCGCTCGGCGACCGCGGCGCCACCGCCGGAGCCGAACACGTCGACCCGCTCCCCGCAGTGCGGGCAGGGCAGCCAGGCCATGTTCTCCACGACGCCGACCACGTTCTGCCGGGTCTGCACGGCGATGGTGCCGGCGCGCTCGGCCACCTCGGTGGCGGCGAGCTGCGGTGTCGTGACGACGAGCAGTTCGGAGGACGGGACGAGCTGGGCCAGCGAGATGGCGATGTCACCGGTGCCGGGCGGCAGGTCGAGCAGCAGAACGTCCAGGTCGCCCCAGAAGACGTCCGACAGGAACTGCTCGAGGGCCCGGTGCAGCATCGGCCCACGCCAGGTCACCGGCTCATTGCCACGGGTGAACATGCCGGTGGAGATGACCCGCACGCCGTGCGCCTGCGGCGGCATGATCATTTTGTCGACCTGGGTCGGCGGGCGGTCGATGCCGAGCATCCGCGGCACCGAGTGGCCGTAGATGTCCGCGTCGAGCACACCGACGGACAGCCCCGAACGGGCCATCGCCGCCGCCAGGTTGACGGTGATCGAGGACTTGCCGACGCCGCCCTTGCCGCTGGCGATGCCGTACACCCGGGTCATGGAGCCCGGCTGGGCGAACGGGATGACCTTGGGGGCGATACCGCCGCGTAGCTTCGTGTGCAGGGCGCTGCGCTGCTCGTCCGACATGACCTGCAGGTCGACCTGGACGGAACGCACCCCCTCGACGGCGCCGACCGCGCGACTGACGCGGCTGATGATCTCATCTCGCATCGGGCAGCCAGACACGGTTAGCAGCACCGTGACACTGACGGAGCCGTCATCGAGGACGTGGACCGCCGAGACCATGTCCAGCTCCGTGATGGGACGGCCGATCTCGGGATCGTTGACCGTCGCCAGAGCCGACTGGATCGCGTCGGTGGAAGGCCGGGATGGGGACAAGGGAAACCTCAGTCACTGATTGGCACCAGATGCGACCCCCGGGGCCGCCTGTGCATCCACGATAGCCCGCGCGCGCCTCGGCGGTGTTGCGGCGATGCCCGGGTGTGTGCCACCCATCCAAGCTGTCATTCATCTGACTTCGAGAGCGGAATTTATCGGTAGGTACTGGGACGTTGTCGAGGTGACAGGCCTGGGCAGCGCGGGCTGGTCCAGCGACCGGGGCACATAGGCTGGTTCGGGGTGTGGCGGGAGGGCTCGGGATGGTCGAGGACACGGTCGGCGCCAGTTCTGAGACGGACAGCGTCTGGGTGGACGCCCGCGGCATGCGTGCCTGGCGGTCGCTGCTACAGGCCCACGCGCACGTCACCCGGGTGCTGGAAGCGGAACTGGAGCGCGCGCATGACCTGCCGCTGGCCTCCTACGACGTGCTCGTCCAGCTTTCCGAGGCGCCGGAACACGAGTTGCGCATGAGCGAGCTCGCCGACGCGGTGCTGCTCTCCCGCAGCGGCCTGACCAGGCTCGTCGACCGGCTGGCACGGGAGGGCCTGGTGACCCGTCGCTCCTGCCCGTCCGACGCGCGGGGAACGCTGGCCGTGCTCACCCCGCAGGGGCTGGACCGGCTCCGGGTGGCCACCGGCACCCATCTCAAGGGCGTCGGTCGGCACGTGCTGAGCCACTACTCCCGCGCCGAGCAGGAACAGCTCGCCGTGCTGCTCGAGCGGCTCGGTTCCCCGCGCGAGGGAACCTGCGGCCGCGGCGTCTGAGAGTCGGCCTATCCGGTGATGGGGGTCGCGCCGGTGGCGGTGGTGACGAGCCGCTCGTAGGCGGCGCGGCTGGTCGTCTCGGCGCCGAGCCCCTGGGGTTTGCTGGCACCGTGGTAGTCGCTCGAACCGGTGGTGAACAGGTCGAGGTCGGCGGCCAGAGCGCGCAGGCGGCGCCGTTCGTCGTCGTCGTGGTCGGGATGGTCGACCTCGAGGCCACCGAGCCCGGCGGCGGCCATCCGCTCGATCACCTCGGGGCCGACGGTGACACCGCGCCGGCTCGCATAGGGATGCGCGAACACGCTGACCCCGCCCGCGGCGCGGATCAGCTCCAGCGTCCGCCACACGTCCGGCTGCTGTTTGCCCACGTGGTAAGGCCCGCCGGGGCCGATCCAGGAGCGACTGAACGCCGCGTCCATGCTGGGTACCAGGCCGGCTTCGACCATCGCGGCGGCCACGTGCGGCCGGCCCACCGTGCCGCCGGCCAGCTCGCTGACCCGTTCCCAGCGCACCGGGTGCCCGTCGGCGTGCAGGAGTTCCACCATCCGACGGGCCCGGGTGACCCGGTGCCTGCGGACCTCGGCCCGTTCGGCGGCGAACGTGGGCTCCGCCGGGTCGAACAGGTAGGCCAGCACGTGCAGGGCGATCCGCCGCTCGTCCACCTGCACGTAGCAGGAGATCTCCGCGCCGGGCACGAGGACCAGCCCGCGGGGCAGCGCGGCGGCGGCCGCGTCGATCCCGGCGGTCGTGTCATGATCGGTCAGCGCGACGACGGCGAGCCCGGCGGTCCCGGCGCGGCGCACCAGTTCCTGGGGGGCGTCCAGCCCGTCCGACGCGGTGGAATGGGTGTGCAGGTCGATCGTCACCGTTCGATCGTCACAGGTCCAGGCCGGTGAGGACGAGAACTCGCTCCTCGGTGAGATCGGTCATGGCCGAACGCAGGCCCTCCCGGCCGATGCCGGAGTTCTTCGTCCCGCCGTAGGGCATCTGATCGGCCCGGTAGGACGGGACGTCCCCGACGACGACGCCGCCGACGACAAGCTCGCGGTGGGCGCGGAACGCGGTCGCGAGATCGTGGGTGAACACCCCGGCCTGAAGACCGAACGCGCTGTCGTTGATCCGGGCGAAGCCGTCGTCGACCCCGTCGACCGGGGCGACGACGATCACCGGCCCGAACACCTCCTCGCGGACCAGCCGGGCCGACTCGGGCACACCGGTCAGCACCGCGGGCGCGACGCTGGCACCGGTGCGGGTGCCGCCGCAGTGCAGGGTGGCGCCGGCCGCGACCGCCTCGCCGATCCAGGTCTCGACCCGTTCGGCCGCGGCGGTGTCGATGAGCGGGCCGACGTCGGTGGCCGGATCGCTGGGATCGCCGTCGCGCAGCGCCCGCACGGCGGTGAGGATCTCGCCGAGCAGCTCGTCGTGCAGCGACCGGTCGACGTAGACCCGTTGCACGGCGATGCACGACTGCCCGGCCTGGTAGTTCGCGAACAGCGCGATGCGCCCCGCGGCCCGGGTCAGGTCCCCCGGGGCATGGAAGTCGGGCGCGACCAGCACCGCGCCGTTGCCGCCCAGTTCCAGGACGACCTGCTTACGTGGCACCGCGTCCCGGATCGACCAGCCGACCGGACCCGACCCGGTGAACGACACCACCGGCAGCCGCGGGTCGGCCACCAGCGCGCCGACCACGTCGTTGTCGACGGTCAGCACCGAGAAGGCACCGGCGGGCAGATCGGTCTCGGCGAGCAGTTCACCGAGCAGCAGCGACGACAGCGGGGTGCGCGGCGCGGGTTTCACGATGATCGGCGCCCCGACGGCCAGCGCCGGCGCGACCTTGTGCGCCACCAGGTTCAGCGGAAAGTTGAACGGGGCGATGCCCAGCACCGGCCCACGGGGGAAGCGCCGCGACAGCGCCAGACGGCCCTCGCCGGTCGGGTCGGTGTCGAGCCGGGTCAGGTCGCCGACGAACCGGCGGGCCTCCTCCGCTCCCCAGCGAAACGTCGAACTGGCCCGGGCGACCTCGGCCCGTGACCAGGTCAGCGGCTTGCCGCTCTCCGCGGTGATCAGCCGGGCGATCTCGTCGCCGCGCCGGGCGATCTCCCGGGACACATGCCCGAGCGCGGACGCGCGCACATGCGCCGGCAACGCCGCCAGCTGCGAGGCGACCGCCGCCGCGGCGGCGACGGCCTGCTCGACCTGCGCCGCGGACGGTTGGGCGACCGTGGCCACCAGCGCACCGTCGTAGGGATGGCGCACCTCGAGCTCCGCCGTACCCTGCGCCGGCCGGCCCGCGAGCCAGAACGGCCGGACCTCAGCCATCACGCATCTTTGTGGTCGGCTCCCTGTTCGGCGGCGAAGCGGTTCAGAGGTCATCCTAGGCGCATCCCGTCGCCGGGAGTGGCCATCCACGCCCGGGTCGGGCACTGTCGTGGGCCTGCCCACCGGCGGGCCCGTCCGTCGTGGCCGCGGGCCGACGCCCGGGCGGCCTGCCTGCGGCGATGGCCGACTGGCGGCCGACTGGCGGGTGACCGGCGGGTGGGCTGGCCGGTCTGAGGAGACACCCTGGAGGTGCCGAGCCGATGGACGAACCAACGCTTTCGGTGTCGGGTCGAGGGGGGGGGGGGGGGCCCCCCCCCCCCCCCCCGCCTCGCGGCCCTCGAGGAGTTCCTGGCCTGGGCGCCGCCGTTCCACGCCGCGCTCGGCCCCACCCTGCACCAGGTGAGCACCCACCACGTGCGACCAGGTGCCGGTGGCGAGCAGGCCACGGCAGCAGTCGGCGGGGGCGGAGGTGAGCCGGTGCTGGCTGAGGCGTCCTGTTATCTGCATGCGGTGTTGGTCAGCGCGGATCTGACGTCCTGCCAGACGGTGTTCGGTCGCTACCGCGACCTGTTCGTCCACCTGGCCGATCGCTGGGTGATTCAGCGGCGCGAGTTCCACCCGACCTGGCGTAACGTCACGACCGAAACGGGGATCACCGGAGCCGCGGCGACACCCGTGGCCGGGACCGAACCCGCCGGGACCGCGCAGACCGGGACCGCGCAGACCGGGAACGTGAGCGCGACGGACAAGCGGGAGGTGCGGTGACGGGGCAGCCGGTGCGGTTGGGGGCGGTGCTGCCGCAGGCGGAGATCCGGCCGAGTGATCCCGCTGCTGTCGTCGCGTTCACCCAGGGCCTCGAAGCCGCCGGCTATGTCGATCTGCTGGTGTTCGAGCACGTGCTCGGCGCGGATTCGGCCAGCCGGCCGGACTGGACCGGCTACTACGACCACACCGTGCCCTTCCTCGAACCGCTGGTGCTGTTCGCGCACCTGGGGGCGCTCACGTCGCTGTCGTTCATGACCGATGTGCTCGTCCTGCCGCAGCGTCAGACCGCACTGGTCGCCAAGCAGACGGCCACCCTCGACGTCCTGCTCGGTGCCGGTGCCGGTACTGGTGGTGGCAGCGCTGGCAGTGGTGGTGGACGGTTGCGGCTGGGGGTGGGGATCGGCTGGAACGAGGTCGAGTACGACGCGCTCGGGGTGGCGTTTCGCAGCCGGGCCCGCCGGTTGGAGGAGCAGATCCCGCTGCTGCGCGCGCTGTGGACGCAGCCGGTGGTGGCGCACAAGGGGGCGTTCGACACGATCGACCGGGCCGGCATCGAGCCGCGTCCGCCGTCGGGGGCGATCCCGATCTGGGTGGGCTGTGGGGACGCGCCCGCCGCTCTCGAGCGGGTGGGGCGGCTGGCCGACGGGTGGATTCCGCATCCGGCGCTCGGTGACGGGGAACGGTTGGCGGCGGCCTGGGCGCTGGTGCGTTCGGCGGCCAGGGACGCCGGACGGGATCCGGGGACGGTCGGTCTGCAGGGCCACGTGGTGCTGCGGGGAGGAACGCCGGCGCAGGCCGCAGGGCGGCTCGGACGCTGGTTGGAGCTTGGCGCCAGCCATATCGCCGTCAACACGTTGGAGGCGGGGCTCGCCTGGCCGCAGGCGCACGCCGACGTCCACGCCGAGATCGCGGACCACTGGAAAACCCTCAACGGCTCGGCCTGACCAGGGGACACGGTGGTTTTCTAAACGTTGTTAAACGGTCGACTGTGCGGATGGGGCTGAGATAGCCTCACCCGAATGGGCGATCATGGGGTGGAGTCGGGATACAATATCGCCGCGGTTCACGAAGCCGTCGCCGCCGCGGTGCCGGATCGTGACTGCATTGTCTTTCGGGATCGCCGGCTGACCTACGCCGATATCACCGAGCGTTCCCGTCGGTTCGCCCACGTGTTGCGCGACGGGGGGCTCGGGGCCCGGCCCACCGGGCGGGCGGGTCTGGGCTCGCACGAGTCCCAGCACGATCATCTCGCGGTGTACGCCCACAACGGCAACGAGTACCTCGAGGCGATGCTCGGCGCCTTCAAGGCCCGGGTCGCCCCGGTGAACGTCAACTACCGGTATGTCGCCGAGGAGCTGCGGCACGTCCTGTGGGACAGCCGCAGTCGGGCGATCGTGTACCAGTCGGAGTTCGCGCCGCGGCTCGCCGAGGTCCTCGCGGACCTGCCCGACCTGCACCTGCTCATCCAGATCGAGGACGACTCGGGCCAGCCGCTGCTGCCCGGCGCCACCTGGTACGCCGACGCCCTCGCCGGGGCGTCCGCGCGGCTGCCGGCCTGGTCGGACGAATGGTCACCCGACGATCTCTACGTCCTCTACACCGGCGGGACGACCGGACTGCCCAAGGGTGTCCTGTGGCGGCAGGGGGACATCCACCTCACCGCGATGGGCGGGCGCCGACCCGACCGCACCCCGTTCTCGTCCCTGGCGGAGATCGCCCGCACGGCTGTGGAGACCGACCCCACGGTCGCGTTGCCGGCACCGCCGTTCATGCACGGCGCCGGGCACTGGACGGCGTTCATGACGATGAACAAGGGTGGCATCGTCGTCATCCAGAGCCGTACCGACCGGCTGGACGGCCACGACATCGCCACGCTGCTCGAACGGGAACGGGTGCGGTTGCTGCAGATCGTCGGCGAGGCGTTCGCCCGGCCGATCGTCGAGGCGATCGGGACCGGGCGCTACGACGTCTCGTCGGTGCGCACGATCCTGTCCGGCGGGTCGGTGCTGACGGCGGCGACGAAGCAGCGGCTGCTCGACCTGATGCCCGAGGTCACCATCATGGACGCGATCGGCTCGTCCGAGGGTGGCAGTCAGGGCCTGCAACTGACCTCCCGCCAGCAGCAGCCGCCGCCGGCCGGCGTGTTCAGCCCGACGGAGGGCAGCGTGGTGGTCGCCGAGGATCGGTCCGGCCTGCTACCCCCCGGCCATGACGGCACGGGTTGGCTGGGTAAGACCGGTGCGCTGCCGCTGGGCTACCTCGGTGATCCGGACAGGACCGCCCGCACCTTCCCGACGATCGCCGGCCAGCGGATGACCATTCCCGGCGACCGCGCCCGCCTGCTCGCGGACGGCACCATCGCGCTGCTCGGCCGCGACTCGGCGACGATCAACTCCGGCGGCGAGAAGATCTTCGCCGAGGAGGTGGAGCAGGCGGTCGCCAGCCACCCCGGCATCCGCGACGTGGTGGTGACGGGCCGTCCCTCGCCGCGATGGGGGCAGGAGGTCGTCGCGCTCATCCAGCCCCATGAGGGTGTGGTGGTGACCGACGACGACCTCGCCACCGCGGCGGCCGCGCACATCGCCCGGTTCAAGCTACCCAAGGCCTACATCCGTGTCGACGAGGTCAGACGCTCGCCCGCCGGCAAACCCGACCTGCGCTGGGCCGCCGCCGTCGCCGCCAAGGCCGACCAGCCCCGCCAGCCCTGACCCCGCCCGCCAGCCGCGTCCCCACGTCCGATCAGGGACACCTCGATGCCCTGCTTACGCAGGGCAGATCGCGTACAGCCGGCACCGGTTGTTGTCGACGCTCACCATCGGCCGGCCTGACCTGCGGGGGAGCCGGCTGTGGTGGCGCCGCCCGTTCGGTGCGAACGCGGGTGGACGGCCGGTTCGCCGGACACCGCCGTAGCCACCAGGATCCGTCAGCGGTGCCACGTCGAGCGGCCCGGTCGTCAGCATCGGATCCTCGGGTTCTCGGCGTATGGCAGGTGAGAGCACCCGCATGGCGCCAGCCAGCGGAGCTACGAACAGCACGGCGGCCATTGCCGCCCAGATGATGCTGAATGACGTCTCACGTGACGCCACCGTCAGGTGGGTCAGGAAGCCAGGGGCACGATGGTGGCGGTGGGCGGGGTCAGGTGCGGGCGGTGACGCGGCGCCGGTAGTCCGACGGGCTCTCGCCGCAGTGTCGGGTGAACGTCCGGGCGAAGGAGCTGGGGCTGTCGAAGCCGACCGCGTTCGACACCTCCAGCACCGACGGGCCGGGTTCGGCCAGCAGTGCCATCGCGCGCAGCAGTCGGGCCCGGGTCAGGTAGTCCCGCCAGGACAGGCCGAGTTCGGCGCGGAACTGGCGGCGCAGCGTGCGTTCGGAGACTCCGACGGCGCGACTCACCTGCTCGACCGTGACGGCTTCGAGGTGCTGGCGGGTGTAGGTGGCCGCCGCGGCCAGCAGCGGGTCGGCCGGGGTGGGCAGGTCGAGTGGCGCCTCCTGGTCGAGCGCCTCGACGAGCAGGTGACCGAGCGTGCGGAAGAACCCGTCGGCCACCGGGTCGGGCTGGGCGCCGTTGATCGGCCAGCGCTGTGCGTAGATCACCATCTCCCGGATGAGCGGGGGGACGGCGATGATGCGGGCCCGGTCGCCGGGGGAGCGAATCAGGGACGGGTCGAACAGCACCGCGACCGAACGCACCGAGGAGTTCATCGTCGCGGAGTGCTCCAGCCCGGCGGGGATCCAGGCGGCCTGCTGCGGGGGGAGGAGGTAGTGCGCGGCGGCGGTCTCCACCTCGATGACGCCGCTGATCGCGTACTCGATCTGATGCATGTCGTGCGAGTGCAGTCCGGTGACCAGGTGCGGCCCGTCCCAGGCGTACGATCCGCCCAGCCCCCGCCCGCCCTGGCGAAGGTCGACCAGGCCGTGGTCGACCAGGCCCTGGTCGGACCGGCCGTGCGGACCATGATGGGCCGCCCCACGGGGGCCGTTCGGCGAGGAGGGCCGGGCCATCCTGGCCGTTATCGCATGGCTTCTGGCCGATGGCGCGGAGACGGTCACGGCTCGACAGCGTACAACCGAACCAGAGGGTATGCCCGGTCACATCGCGAGAAAGGACTGGCATGGACGTCAACGACATGGTGCTGGTGAGCATCGACGACCACGTGGTCGAGCCGCCGGACATGTTCCGCAACCACGTGCCCGCGAAGCTCGCCGACCAGGCGCCGAAGGTGGTGCGCAACGAGCAGGGCGTCGACCAGTGGATCTACCAGGGTCGGGTGACCGGGGTCAGCGGGCTGAACGCGGTGGTGTCCTGGCCGGCCGAGGAATGGGGTATGGAGCCGGCCAAGTTCGACGAGATGCGCCCGGGGGTGTACGACATCCACGACCGGGTCCGCGACATGGACCGTAACGGCATCGTCGCGTCGATGTGCTTCCCGACGTTCACCGGGTTCAGCGCCGGTCACCTGAACCACTACAAGTCCGACGTCACCGTGCGCATGGTCGAGGCCTACAACAACTGGCATATCGACGAGTGGGCGGCCACCTACCCGGGTCGCTTCATCCCGCTGGCGCTGGTGCCGACGTGGGAAAGCCAACTGATGGTGAACGAGATCCACCGGGTCGCGGCGAAGGGTGCCCGAGCGGTCACGATGCCGGAGCTGCCGCACCTGGAGGGCCTGCCCAGCTACCACGACCTGGCCTTCTGGGGCCCGGTCTTCCAGGCGTTCTGTGACACCGGCGTGGTCATGTGCCTGCACATCGGTTCCGGTTTCGCCGCGCTGAAGATGGCGCCGGACGGCCCGATCGACAACCTGATCATTCTGGCCACCCAGGTCACCGTGCTCGCCGTCCAGGATCTGTTGTGGGGGCCGGCGTTCCGCGAGTACCCGGACCTCAAGGTCGCCTTCTCCGAGGGCGGGATCGGCTGGATCCCGTTCTACCTGGACCGCTGCGACCGGCACTACACCAACCAGCGGTGGCTGCGCCGCGACTTCGGCGACAAGCTGCCGAGCGAGGTCTTCCGTGACCACTCGCTGGCCTGCTACGTCACCGACCCGACCTCGCTGCGACTGCGTAACGAGATCGGCATCGAGAACATCGCCTGGGAGTGCGACTACCCGCATTCCGACTCGATCTGGCCGAACGCGCCGGAGTTCGTCCTGAACGAGCTCAACGGCGCGGGCGCCACCGACCCGGAGATCAACAAGATCACCTGGGAGAACGCCTGCCGGTTCTTCAACTGGGATCCGTTCGCCGAACTGCCGCGCGAGCGGGCGAACGTGGGCGCGCTGCGGGCGACGGCGACCGACGTCGACACCGCGATCCGCTCCCGCAAGGAGTGGGCACGGCTGTACGCGGAGCGTCACAGCGCGGTGTAGTCGTCGCGTACCCGGGTGGCCGACGTTCGTCCGGTCACCCGGGTACGACGCCGGGGGTCTTCGACCGGCGATATCCAACTGTCATATGCAGACATTGCACGCATAGAAGCCCGAGCTCTGGACTCTCATACCAGACGCTTGATAGACCGATGCTCCGCAGGCGCTGCTCCAGTGGCGCTGCGCCGGGCATCGGGAGGCGACAGGTGGACGGGCCGCGATTAACGGACGGACGACACCAGGCGAGCGGGTCGCGAGATGTGGGCGGGTCGCCGTGGGAGGAGCTCGGCGCGCCGGCCGACCGGTGGGCCGGCTGCCCACCCGATCTCGAAGGCCGCTGCGACGCTCTGCGCCACATCCGGGTGTGCGACCTGTCCGGTCAGCTCGCCGGTGCGGGTGCCACCCGGTTGCTCGCCGCGTTCGGCGCCCAGGTGATCCGGGTCGAGGACCCGACGAACCAGGGTGGTTGGGACGTCGTCCGCGGCGGACCGCCGTATCTGGACGAGCGGCGCGGCATCGAGTTCGGCGCCGGTTTCAACAACCACAACCCCGAGAAGCTCGGCGTCACCCTGAACCTGCGCACCGCGCGCGGCCGCGAGCTGTTGGAACGGCTGATCGCCGTCTCCGACGTGGTGACCGAGAACTTCGCGGGCGGGGTGTTCGCCCGGATGGGTTTTCCCTACGAGCGGTTACGTGAGCTCAACCCGTCCATCGTGTACGTCTCGAACAGTGGTTTCGGCACCAGCGGCCCCTACCGTGACTTCCGTACCTGGGGGCCGATCGTCCAGGCGATGAGCGGTCTGACCTTCACCTCGGGTCTGCCCGGCCAGCCACCCGCCGGCTGGGGCTACTCCTACATGGACCACATGGGCGCCTACACGATGGCGATCGCCGTGCTCGCCGCGCTCTGGCACCGTGACCGCACCGGCGAGGGCCAGGCGGTGGACGTCTGCACGGTCGAGGCCGGCATCGCCCTGACCGGCACCGACATCCTCGAGCGCCACCTCGGTGGCCGCCCGCCGCGCCCGCCGGGCACGGTGCACGCCAACCGAGATCCCCAGATGGCGCCGCACGGCATCTACCCGGCCCGCGGCGAGGACCGCTGGATCGCCCTGGCCTGCCGCGACGACGACGACTGGCGCCGGCTCGCCGCCGAGATCGGCCAGCCCTGGGCGCGCGAGACGATGCTCGGGTCGGCGGCGGCGCGGCTGACCGGCCAGGACGCCCTCGACGAGCTGCTCGGCGCCTGGACCGCCGGGTTCGACGCCGAGCAGCTCGCCGCCCGGCTGCTGGCCGCCGGTGTCCCGGCGAGCCCGGTGCGCTCGGCCGCCGAGCGGATCGACGGCCCGCGTCCCGCCACCCCCGACTGGGGCCTGTGGCCGACGGTGGCGCACTCCCGGATCGGACCGGCCCGGGTCGAGGGTCTGCCGGTGCATCTGTCCGAGACGGACTGGTCGCTGCGCCGGGGCGCGCCGTGCCTGGGCGAGCACAACCAGTTCGTGTTCGGGCAGCTGCTCGGGGTCGACGACGCCGACCTCGCCGACCTCGCCGCGGCAGGCGTGCTGTGAGCGTCCGCGCGGGGGACCCGCAAAACGGCGCGCTGGGCGGCTCGGCCGCACGGCAGGAGTCGTCCGGGGGCGTCCCGCGTGGGCCGTTGTTCGGGCTGCGGGTGCTGGAACTGGCCGGCGAGTTCACCGCCTACCCGGGCAAGCTGCTGGCGGACCTCGGTGCGAACGTCGTCGTCGTCGAACCGCCCGGTGGTGCCGCGGCCCGCGGGCGCGCCCCGTTCGTCGAGAGCACGCCACACCCGGAGAGCAGCGTCAGCTGGCGGCACTACAACACCTCCAAACGCGGCATCGTCCTGGACCTGGCGACAACCGTCGACAGCGAGCCGACGGGCGGGGACGACGGTCGCGGCGGGGATGGCGACCTTGGCCGGTTCGAGCGGCTGCTGGCCGACTGTGACGTTCTGCTGGAAGGCTGGCCGGCCGCCGACACGGCCGCCCTCGGGCTGGACCCGGCGCGGTTCACCCAGCGCTACCCGTCGCTGGTGTGGACGACGGTGGCGCCGTACGGCCGGGCCGCCTCGGGCCCGGACCGGCCGGTCACCGACCTGACCCTGCTCGCCGGGGCGGGACCGGTGCTGTCCTGCGGCTACGACGACCACGGTCTGCCGCCGGTGCGCGGGCTCGGCGGGCAGGCGGTACACGTCGGCGGTTCGTTCGCGGTCGCGGCGACGCTCACCGCGTTGCTGTACCGCACCCGCTCCGGCCGGGGCCAGCATGTCGACGTCAGCGTCGATGCGGCGCTGAACGTGACCTGCGAGCTGGCGACCACCCAGTATCTGGCCGACGGGCAGCTGGTCTCCCGCCAGACGGGACGGCACGCCACCGCGTCACCGACCAACCAGACGCAGGTCCGCGCCGCCGACGGGCAGTACGTGGTGCTCGGTTTCCCGCCGCGGACCGCCGCGCGGTACGCGGCGCTCGTCGCATGGATCGACGAGCTGGGACTGCGCGAGGCGTTCCCGGACGTGGTGCTGCTCGAACTCGGCGTCGAACGTGGGGGCGTCAGCATCGTGAGCCTGGGGACCGACCCGTTGGCCCAGCCGATCTGGGACGCCTCCCGCGCCGCGATGATGCTGCTCGCCGAGCATCTGCCCGCCGCCGAGTTCTTCCTGGGCTGTCAGCGTCGGGCGATCGTCGCCGGGATGGTGGCCTCGCCGGAGGAGGCGATCCGCGGCCCGCACGCACTCGCCCGCGAGTTCGCCGTCGAGCTGCTCGACCCGCACACCGGGCGGGTCGAGCTGCATCCGGGCGCCCCCTACCGGTTCGGCCGCACCCCCTGGCGGATCTCCCGTCCCGCTCCTCGGCTGGGTGAACACACCGCCGCACTGCTGACCGCCGGCTGGGACACCGGCCGGGACGACGGCTGACGAACAGCCCGCTCGACGATCGCCCCCCGGGTGGCGCGTCCCCGCGCTGCCCGGATCACACCTGGACAGATGGGACCAACATGAGGCACCCCGCTCTTCCCGGCCCGGGCCTGCGGCGACGCAGGTCCGCTGCCCGTGCGCCTCGACGAGTACTGACCGCCACGGCCGCGTTGTCCGTCGGCGTGCTGTTACTGGCCGCCTGCGGTGCGGACGGATCGGACGGCGCCAGCCCCGCGGCCGGGAGCAGCGGCGCGGCGTCGGCCGGGAGTACTGCGGCCGAACTCGGCCCGGCCGACGAGGCCAAGGGCACGCCGGTGCGGATCGGGATGGTCTCCGACGGCAAGGGTCCGGTCTCCGACCTGGCGTATGAGAGCCGGGTGGCCGACGCGACCGTGTCCTGGCTCAACGCGCACCGCGGCGGAATCGCCGGCCGGCCGATCCGGCTGGTCAAGTGCGAGGCGCTGGCCGACCCGGCGAAGGGCACCGACTGCGGGAACCGGATGGTCGAGGAGAAGGTCGCCGCCGTCATCGTCGGTTCGTCCTCGGTGGGGGAGAGCATCTGGCAGCCGGTACACGCGGCGAGGATCCCGATGGTGTTCGGTAACACCTCGGCGCCGGGACCGCTCGCGGATCCGGACACCACGTTCGCCCTGACCGACCCCAACTACGGCTCGATCAACCTCCCGGTCGAACAGGCCAGGGAAAAGGGCCTGAAGAAGATCACTGCGGTGGCGGTCGACGTACCCACCGTGACCGCCTACTACAAGAGCGCCGTCGGGCCCGCCTACCGCCAGGCGGGCCTCGACTTCGAGCTGGTGCCGATTCCGGCCGGCACCGCCGACATGACGCCGCAGCTGCAGCGGTTCACCAGGAGCGACCCGGGTCTGGTGACACTGCTGGGCAGCGACTCGTTCTGCATCAGCGCGCTGAACGGCCTCAAGGCGGTCGGCTTCACCGGCACGGTGACCGCGAACATCGTCTGCATCACGGACTCGACCCGTAAGTCCGTGCCCGGCTCCACCCTCAAGGGCCTGTCCGTCTCGGCGCCCTCACCCGTCGGCACCGACAACCCGTCGAGCCGGCTGATCAAGGCGGTCGTGGACACCTACGGCCACGACATCGACATCCATCGCTCCGGCACGTTCACGATGTTCATCGCCGTCGCCGCGCTGCAGTCGGCCACCGAGGGCCTCACCGGCGACGTCACCCCGGCAGGCATCACCGCCGCTGTCAAGGCCATGCCGGAGAAGGACCTTCCGGGCGCGTCCGGCCTGAAGTTCCGCTGCAACGGCAAGGCGGTTCCCCGCCAGCCGGCGGCCTGCGTCCGCGGCACCCTGGTGACGGTTCTGGACGGCAAGGGCCAGCCCACCCCCTACAAGCCCGTCGGCGTCACCCCGATCGAAGGCTGACCACCCGCGCCGGCGGGCCGAGCCGCCGACCCGACCTTCACCTTCCGCGACCATCTGCGCCTCGCCGGCGGCGCGATCGAGGGGTAGACCAACGCGACCGGCTCAGCGGGGCAGGTCGGCGTGGCGCTCGAGGAGGGCCTCGGCGGCGGCGACCGTGCGACTTGGCGTCGTGAACACGAGGTAGCGGTCGACCCCGAGGTCGGCTACCCGCCGGACGGCGTCGACGCTGATCTCGGTGGGGTCGGCGTGCATGAACGTGAGCTCGAGCCGGCCGAGGCGGGCCGGGCGGTCGACCTCGGCGGCGGCCTTCTCCAACCCGCGCAGACTCTCCTCCAGACCGGCGACGGTGCCGGTGCCGAACCAGCCATGCCCGCGGGTGACGGCCCGCCGGTACGCCGCCGGGCTGTGCCCGCCGATGATGATCCTCGGCCCGCCGGGTGTCGTCGGACGCGGATGGGACAGCACATCGGCGAAGTCGACGTAGCGGCCGTGGAACTCGGGCGACTCGTCCGTCCACAGCGAGGTCATCGCGTCGAGGTACTCGTCGGTGCGGGCCCCGCGGTGCTCCGGGGGCACGCCGACCGCCCGCATCTCGGCCTCCTGCCAGCCGGGGCCGACCCCGAGCAGCAACCGCCCGCCGCTGAGCGCGTCCAGACTCGCGGCCTGTTTGGCCAGCACCAGCGGATTGCGCTGCGGCAGGATCAGAATGCCCGTACCGAGCTTGATCCGTTCGGTCACCGCCGCCACGTAGGACAGGTGGACGAGCGCATCCACGATCGGGTCGGCCGGGCCGTTCGGCCCACCCTGCGGTAGCGACGCCGGCATCACCACGTGATCGCCCGTCCACCATGACTGGTAGCCGAGCTGTTCGGCCCGGCGGGCCAGGTGCGCGGTGTCCTTTCCGGTCGCCGCCACCGTGATGTTCACTCCGTGCACACCGAGTTCCATGGGCCTGCCTCCGCTGTCGTACTCCGTGGACCGCCTGTGCTCGGCGGATCATCAGTGCTGCGTGGATCGCTGCCTGTGCCGCGTGGATCGCCTGTGCCGCGCGCGTCGCCGTCCGTGTTGTGCATGGTCAGCACCCCGGGAAGTGCCCAGGATTCCGACTCCCTCGACCTGTGATGTGCGACACGTTGTGGCCCTGGGGTGGACGGGGTGCTCCCGGCCGGCCCGTCGGCTGCCGGCGGTCAGGTCTGCCGTGCGCCATGACCAGGCATTTGTTGAGTCCCTGGGGTGAGCTGGGCACACTGGGACGAGGCGTACGACACATTCCGCGCGTCTCGAGCCGCAGGGAGATCGCAGTGATCCGGTGGACCGTCTTCTACCCGAAGACCGAAGGTGCGACGTTCGACCACGACTACTACCGCGACAAGCACATCCCCGTCTTCGCCGCCGCCCTCGGCCGCTCCGACGTCGAGGTCACCCGCGGCATCGACGGCCCGCACGAGGCCTCCGCCACCGTCACCTTCGACTCCCTCGACGAACTGAAGGCCGCCCTGGCCAAACTCGACTTCAAGTTCCTCGCCGACGACCTGCCCAACTACAGCACCATCCCCGGCCAGGTCCAGGTCAGCGAGACCACCGGCTGACGGTCGCTCCTGTCCGCGGGAAACAGCGTTGGACGGCCAGGAACGCGTCCTTGGCGACGGCCGGCCGTCCAACATCCAACGGGCCGTTTGACGGCCGTCCAGGCTGGCGCGGCTCGCGAAGCTCAGGAAGGCATCCGGTGCAGGGCGGTGCCGACGAAGGCGAGCTGGGCGGGGGCGACCGAGCGCCAGTACGCCGGGTTGTGGCTACCGGCGCCGAGGCTGTGCTCGGCGGGCTGTAGCTGCGTGACGGCCTCGCGGGAGACGGCGGCGAACGGGTCGGAAGCGCCACAGTCGATCCGGTAGGCGACGCCCGGCGCGGGCCCGGCGCCCAGGACGCGGTGGGCGGCGAAATCGGCGGCCGAGTCGAAGGCACCCGGGGCGCTCGCACCATAGGTGTGCCACATCGCCGGGCTGCTGGCCGCCGCGGCGACGACCAGGTCGGGATGGCGCCGGGCGAGCAGCAGCGCGCCGTAGCCACCCATCGACCACCCCAACGCGGCCAGGCGTGTGGTGCGCATCCCGGCCGCGGCGAGCCGGGGCCGCACCTCGTTCAGAATCATGGCCTCCGGGTCATCACCGGAGGCCCGCCGGTGCCAGTAGGCGGTGCCGCCGTCCAGGGTGACCAGCGCGAACGGCGGCGTCCCCGCACGGATCACGCTCGGCAGCAGGCCGTCAAGCCCGAGCAGCCCGACCGAACCGCGAGCATCGTCCCCCCGCCCGTGCAGCACCAGGCAGACCGGCAGGTCGCGGGCTCCACCGGCCGGCGCGACCAGCACCATCGTCACCTCGCGTCCCCGCGCCCCGCTGACGAACGAGGTCGCCGTCACCACCGCCGGGCCAGCCGCGGCCAGCGCCGTCCGCGCCGCCGGATCGTCCCGTGGCGACGCGACCGCCGGCTCCGCCCCCGGCCCGCCCGTTCCGCGTGCGTGAGCCGTCCCGGTGGGGACCGCGCGGTCGTCGGAACCGTAGGGCACCGCGCAGCCGGCCGCGGCGACTCCGGACAGTGCCGCGCCGACCGCAGTGGTCAGCAGGGTCCGCCGGGTTGGCCGCATGTCGGCCATGCTCCCAGCCGCGCACGCGGCCAGAGCGACCGGTCGGGCCGCTGCGACCGGTCGGGCCGCTGGCGCCAGGCGGGCCGTTGCGTCCAATCGGGTCATGGCGGCTGGGTGAACCACCCGATCGGGCCGGTTGTCCGTCCACGCCCTACCTGGTCCGAACGGGGTGGGGCAGGTGCCCGAACGGGGCCGCGGGCTATGGGCCTGGCCACTGTCCGGCCCACAGCCGCCTGCGTCAGGGACGGTGGTCCAGTGACCGATGATGACGACGACTGGGCGCCGCCCCCTGTGCACCACGGCGGCGGATACCCGGTGGTGGCCGCCGCGGATGCGTATGACGAGGCCGCGCAGGCCCTGGTGTCCGGCTTCTGGATCCCGGACATGGACGAGATCGACGCCGCGGTGACCATCCTGCACCGGATGGACGTCGGTCAGCGCAGCCCCGACATCCCCCTGCGACGCACCGTCCACCGGGCACTCAGCGAGACCTACCCCCTGCTGACCATCTGGCGGGGACGTCCGTTGTACCTGTACGCAGCCGTGAAGACGGTGCAACTACTGGCCTCCGCGCCGCCACACGAACAGCAGTACGCCGCCGAGGCACGCCACGCCTGGGACCGCCTCGGCGCACTCCTGCGCGCGGTGACCTCCACCGTCGGTACCGGCACCTGACGGCTATCCGCGGGGACTCCCACCCGGGCGATCGCGCCACCTGACATGGGGTGGCCCGTTGCGGCCAGCACCCAAACCCCGCCTCTTCCCACCGCCACCAATCCGCCCCCTCGCTCGTTGACCACCACCCGTCCCACCCAACCCGCCCGTCCCACCCAACCCGCCCGTTCCGCCCGTTCCGGTCGGGCCACCAGTCCCGCCACTCCCATCCGCTCTGCCCGCTCTGCGGGTTCCGCCCGCCCGCCTCGGCCGTCCGCTCGTGCACTGGTTCGCTGGCTTCGATCGCCCACCCGCTTCGGCGGTCGTCGGCCGGCTGCGATCACGGTGTGTATGTCGACGCATGCCGAAAGTGTCGATGAGGTCCTGGTGGCCTTACGCCGAGGCGGGCCGCGCGGCAAAGGATCGGTCTCCGGGCCACCACGGCAGGTGGAGCGGGTGCGCAGGCGCGCGCCGAACGGATCACATCACCGAGGAAAAGTCGCCGTCGCTCATCGTGGCGAGGTCTGGCGAAGAATCGGGACCCCGATTTCCTCACCGAGCCTCGGCATGAGGCGATCCCGCGTTTTCGGTGGAGTCCGGTAGCCCTTGATCGCTCCTTTGGATGCGTTCGGTGTTCGCCTGCGCTCCCAGCGTGAAGGCCATGGCCGTGATGTCACCGTCATGGCCGCGAGACGCCTGCCCAAGACGCGGATGCCGAGGTTTGTTCGGAAAGAAGGGGCCTGATTCCCCGAACAGGCCTCGGCATGGCACCGAACAAACCTCGGCGTAGTGCCGCAGCCCGTTCCGCGGCGGCCTCACGTGCCAGCAGAAAGTCTCATATCCGTACGAATAGGACTATCTGGACTGTGGCCGGGGAGTGCGACGCGGGACGTGGTCAGGCCGAGGGACGGGCCGGACGGAGGGCGGGCCGGACGGAGGGGCGGGATGGAACGGGAGCGGGGTGGGGACGGATCGGGGACGGGGCGGGAGTGGATCAGGTGGAGAGTCGGGAGTGGATCAGGCAGCGGGGGAGGGGGAGCTGGTGCTGCGGGCCTTGGGGCGGTCCGCGAGGAGGTACGAGGTGGCCGAGGTGGCCGAGGCGGCGGCGGTGACGGTGAGTACCGGGCGCCGGCCGCGGCGAGGACGACCCCGCCGAGCGGACGGCGTCCACTGAGCCGGGCGACGGAGTAGCCGCCGACGAGTCCGGCCGCGACGACGGGTGCGGTGGGGGTATGGAAGCCAAACCCGCACGCTACGTGCTGTCGCGGCCAGGGGTGGCGCTCTCAGGAGCAGCACGCTCGGGGGTGGTGCGGTCGGTGGTGGTGGAGGTGGCGGTGGAGGTGGACAGGGTGCGGGGGCCGAGGAGCTTGGCCAGCAGGTGCTCGGCGACGGTCCCGGTGGGATAGCGCGCGGGGCGGTCCGCGGTGACGCAGGTGGGGAGACATTCGACGAGGGCGTCGTGGTTGCCCTCGTGGAAGAACGCGATCGAGCGGCGTAGGGCGGGGCCGTGCGCGTCGGGCGGTGGGGGGACGACGCGGTGCAGGGTGGAACGCCAGCGGTCGTTCGTCCAGCGGGCGAGCAGGTCACCGACGTTGAGGATGAAGGCGCCGGGCACGGGACGCACGGGATGCCAGGACCCGTCCGGGCCAAGGATCTCCAGGCCGTCGACGTCGTCGGCGAGCAGGATCGTGCAGGCGCCGTAGTCCGTGTGGGCGCCCATCCGCAGCTGGCCGGGGGCGGGCGCGGGGGAGCCGGGCTGGCGCAGGTAGCGGTTGACCCGCATCACGTCGGGCGCTCGTCCGGTGCGGGAGACGAAGAAGTCCGTGGGCAGGTCGAGGGCGTACGCGAAGGCGGCCATCAGCTGGTGGGCGAGGGTGGTCAGCGCGTCGAAGTAGGCGGTCCCGACCGCCCGCATCCGCGCCGGTCGGGCTGGCCACAGGTTCGGCGCGAACATCCGGTGCGCCTCGGCCTCGTAGTACGGATCGCCGGCGGGCCAGTCGTCCACGCCGATGTTGAACGCCTCGAACAGGTCGGGCAGCGACCGCTCGGCGCCGAGGCTGTAGGCGAGGGCCTCACTGCCGAGGGGGGCGTAACCCCGGTTGACCTCCGGCCGCGGCGGCACCAGCGCCAGTTTCTCGGCCAGGGGACGTTCGAAGAACTCCGTGGTGACCTCGAGCATCTCGGCGATCAGTGCCGTCGGCACCCCGTGCCCGACGATCTGCGCGAAGCCCACCGTCCGGCACACCTCGTCCAACCGCCGCGCCGTCGCCGCTCGAGTGGGACGACCGCCGCCGTCCACAGTGGTGCTGGTGGTGCTGGTGGTGCTGCTGTCCGGGCGGGTCCAGGGGGAGACGTCGACGGTCGCGACGATGCTCGCCGGGGCCGCGGGGGTGGCTGGTTCGTGGCCTGGCATCAGCGTCCTCTCGAGCGTGACGCACGAGTCACCCGCGGAAGCGGGGGCAGACGCTACCTCGATGCTGGCGCGGGCGGGCGAGGCGGTGGCGAGTGCCGCCCGCCCGCCGCGGTGGTGCTGGTGCGGGGGAGCCGTCCGTGCGGGACGGTCAGGCGCCCAGCGTGTCGGCGAGCGCCGTGTTGGCGAGGGCCGCGTCGACGGCGGCGTGCCGGTGGTGCAGGCCGGGCTCGTTGCGACCGAAGACCAGCGCGTCCCGGGCACCGGAGGCCAGAGCCCGCTGGATGTCGGCGGCGAGGGAGTAGTCCTCGTCACGCACGGAGCTGTGCGCGTACTCGAAGATCTCGCCGGCACCGATGCGCATCATCTCGTCGGAGATGTCCATCAGCGTCGCGTTGTCGTGGTAGGTGACCGACTGCCCGGGAGTCTGGCCGGGGTAGACCCGGAAGATCTCGCCGTTGGCGACCGTGCACGACAACACGATGTTCGGGAACAGCGCGTAGATGACCACCAGGTGGTTCAGTGGCTGCCAGGAGTCCTCCGGCTGGTCCGCGATATCGGTGATGTTCCGCAACGGGAACACCAACCGGTGGTGCGGACCGTAGGAGTCGAACAGGGCGCAGTTGCTGCGGGCGAAGGTGCCGAACGAGTCCCGGTGGACGGTCGCGAAATGGTAGTTCTCCGCGAACGTGTCCAGAGCGAGCTTCCAGTTGACGGGCGCGTCCAGTGTCTTCTCGCCGACGTGCGACCAGGACCCGACGTTCCAGGAGGCGAGCTCCGGTCCAAGGTCACCCAGGTGCGCGGCGATGTCCAGCGGCCCGTCCAGCGGGACGAGGCTCAGCCACAGGAAGCCGGCGTATTCGGCGGCGGGCAGTTCGGTGAGCCCGACGCCGGGGGCCAGCGCGGTTGGGAAACCCTCCCGGCCGGGGCCGCCGACGAAGCGGCCGTGGTTGTCGTAGGTCCACGCGTGGAACGGGCAGACGAACCGCTCGGCCGTGCCGCAGCCCGTGGCGACGGGGGCGGCGCGGTGCGCGCAGATGTTCTGGAAGGCGTGAACCTGACCGTCGGCATCCCGGGTCAGCAGGATCGGCACATCCAGGACGGTCTTCGTGCAGTAGCTGCCCGGCTCGGGCAGTTCGGATCGATAACCGACCAGCTGCGGAGCGCGCCGAACTACTTCCCGCTCCTGCTCGGCGCGTTCGCTGTCCGTGTACACGCTGGCCGGCTGACGATGTTCCGCGGCCGTCATGTCAGTTGTTCGGTCCGTGGTGATTTTGAGTGCCCGTCGAGTCAGATCGATGAGCTCGTAGCGGTCTATCGGAGGCCTCCTCGGGTATGCCGGACATAGCGGGGGGCGCGACTACGACGGCGACGCAAGATCGTGATGCCCGGGTTGAAACGAAATAGTATGTGGCCCGCATAAGTCGCCCCCGCCCCGGGATAAGTCCTTGTTCTGACAGGCGGGGAAGCGTCGCATTGCGTACCATGTGCCACCCCTCCTCTGCATTGACCGCAGCCGTGTGTCGCGGAACGGGTGCTCAGGGTGATGAACCGGCGTGGTCCGAGGGTGATTCCGGGCGTTTCGGCGACGGCGTGCGTAACAGGTCCGGCGTCGGGCAGGGGCCCTGTCGTCAGAGCGGCGCCGCGAGGCGGACGCGAATCCGACAGCGGCGGCGGGCGGCTCGCACAGAGGGTCCGCAGTGGCTCGGGTGAGGGTCCCCGGAGTGCGCGCGCAGATCCGTCCTGTGTGTGACGAATCCGACGTGAGCGCCGCCGTCCTCGAAGTGCAGGGAGAGCGGATCGATGAGCAGTGATCTCGCTGGAACCAGGGTCGCCTTCCTGGTCGCGCCGGAAGGCGTCGAGCAGGCCGAACTCACCCAGCCCTGGGAGGCGGTGCGCCGGGCCGGCGGCGAACCGGTGCTCGTGTCCACCCGGCTCGGCCGGATCCAGGCCTACGACCACCTGGACCGGGCCGACCAGTTCGGCGTCGACATCACCGTCGAGGTGGCCGATCCCGCCGACTTCGACGCCCTCGTCCTGCCCGGCGGGGTCGCCAACCCCGACCAGCTGCGGACCCAGCCCGACGCCGTCCGCTTCAGCCGGGCGTTCTTCGACGCGGGCCGCCCGGTCGCGGTGATCTGCCACGGCCCGTGGACGCTCGTCGAGGCCGACGCGGTCCGCGGCCGGCGGATCACCAGCTGGCCGAGTGTGCGCACGGACCTGCGCAACGCCGGTGCCGACTGGGTCGACGAGGAGGTCGTCGTCGACGAATCCGGGCCGAACACCCTGATCAGCAGCCGTCGCCCGGACGACCTCGGTGCCTTCTGCGCCGCGATCGTCCGCCACGTCCGCCCGACCCGCAACGTCACCACCGCGGGCACGACCCGTCCGGCCGGTGCGGGGCTGGGCGACGACGAGGTGGCCCGCCAAGTCGCCGGGCAGACCAGCTCGGACCGGCGGGCGGCCGACGTGTTCGCCCGTGAGTCCGCCGGCGCCGGCAGCGACACCGAGGCCGCCCGGTCCGGCGCCGACGACCTGCGCTGATCGACGGCGGCGGGACACCGGGAGGTATCGGCCGACCGAAGGCGGGAGCGGCCGAACAGCTTCGGACCGCGGTCAGCCCGCTCCCCACATCAATATGCTTGTTGGCGATCGGGATGTCGACAAAGCGCGGCGTCTCGGATGCCGCTGGTAGTCCCCCGAGGCGGCTGTTGTTGAGCACGGCCGGTTGAGCACGGCCGGTTGAGCACGGCAGAGCGGGCAGGTGGGCAGTCAGATGTGGGGAGCAGGTATGGGCGACGGTGCTGAACCGGTTCCTGATACCGCCGATGTGATGTTCGTTCTGCGTAGGCGTACAGCCACCGCGCACACCCGGTTGGAAAGTGTCCTGCAACTGACCGGGCATGACCTTTCAGTCAGCCGTTATCGTGACGTCCTCATGCGGATGCACGGCTTTTACGATCTTCTCGAGCCGCGTCTCGACGCGATGTTGGATGTGCCCGGTTCACCCGTGCCGGACTGGCCTTCGCGGCGTAAGACGCCGCTGCTGCGCCGTGACCTCGCCGTGCTCGGCGTGGCCGAGGCCACACTCGCGGCACTGCCACGGCCGAAGGTGCCCGCGGTCCCCGATGTCGCGGCGGCCATGGGCGTGCTGTACGTCTTCGAGGGGGCGACGCTGGGCGGGCGGTTCATCGTCGAACAGGTCGCGTCCACCGAGGTGCCGGCCGCGGCCACAGCGTTCTTCGGCTCCTACGGCGACGAGGTCGGCCGGCGCTGGAGCCAGCTGCGCCACGCCCTGCGTGCCTGGTCGGGTGCGGACGAAGCACGCGTCGCGGCCTGCGCGGATACGGCCGAGGCGCTGTTCGGCGCCCTCGAGGTGGAGTTCTCCCGATGAGCGGGGGCGTCCCGCGTGTCACCGGCGCGCCCGGGTCCGCGCGCGAGGCCGATCCGTCCGGGGCGGTCGCCGGGCCGTTCGAGGAGCCGCTGGAACCATGGTTCGACGGGCCCGTCGACCTGACGAACTGCGACCGGGAACCGATCCACATCCCGGGCAGCGTGCAGCCGCACGGCGTGCTGCTCGCCGTGCGCACCGACGACGATCTCACGGTCGCGCGGGTGTCAGCGAACGTGGCGGAGGCACTCGGGCGCGAGCCCGACCAGCTGCTCGGCCGTCCGCTGCGCGAGGTCGCCGGGCCGGCCGTGGCCAAGACCATCCTGGATGTGGTGCGCACCGCGTTCGACCTGCGCGAGGCGAGCCCGGTGGACCTCCTGCTCGGCGACGGGGACGACTGGCGGCACTACGACGCGCTGCTGCACCGGGTGGGCGAACTCGTCGTCTGCGAACTGCAGGCGGCTCAGGGCGTGCGTCCGCTGACCTACGTCGGCACCTACGCCCGTACCCGGCAGTCGGTGCTGCGGCTCAACGGCTCCCGCTCGCTCGCCGAGCTCTACGACGTCGTGGTCGAGGAGGTCCGGCGGCTGACCGGCTTCGACCGGGTGATGGTCTACCGGTTCGACCCGGAGTGGAACGGCGAGGTGGTCGCCGAGGCCCGCCTCGAGCGGCTCAACAGCTTTCGCGGCCTGCACTATCCGGCCAGCGACATTCCCGTCCAGGCGCGGGCGTTGTACGAGCGTTCCTGGCTGCGGCTGATCCCCGACGTCGACTATCAGCCGGTGCCGGTCGTGCCCGCCCTGGATCCGTCCACGGGAGCGGCGCTCGACCTCAGCGACGCCTGGCTGCGCAGCGTCTCGCCGATCCACCTCGAATATCTGCGCAACATGGGCGTCACCGCGTCGATGTCCATCTCGTTGCTGCGCGAGGGACGGCTGGGGGCTCATCGCCTGCCACCATTACTCCGGCGCGCATGAACCCGGCTACGAGGTGTGCGCGGCCGCGGAGTTCCTCGGCCATCTTTTCTCGCTGCGCCTGGTCGCGCGGGAGGAGCAGCAGCGTCTCGCCGCGTCGTTGGCCAGCCGGCGGGTGCTCGACCAGCTCGTCACCGCCGCGCAGCGCGAAGGGGTGTCCCTCGCCGGCCAGCTGACCACCGCGGCCCTGAACCTCACCCACCTGATCGGCTGCTCCGGCGCCGTGATCGCCGTGGACGGCGAGTACCGCACCGTCGGCGAGGTACCGCCGCGCCGGATCGCCCGCGCCGTCTTCGACACCCTCGGTTCCCAGGCCGAGATCCTCGCCTGTGACGCGGTCCCGACCGAGCTGCCGCAGTTCGCCGAGTACCGCGCCGTCGCCTGCGGCATGCTCGCCTTCCGGCTGTCCCGCGACGAGGGCGTCGCCTGGTTTCGTCCGGAGACCGTGCGCACCGTCGACTGGGGCGGCGACCCGGAGAACCTGAGCGATCTCGTCGACCGGCTCGAACGCCGCGGTCTTGGACGAGCCGGTCTGACGCCGCCTGCGGTCCGGCGCCCGTCGCCTGCCGGGTGACCGGGAAAAGTAGCGCGCAGGCCCCGTCCTTCAGGGCGGGGTGAGCGCGTCAACTCGGCTGCCAGAATGACCGGGGAATCGTGTGTTCTGTCAGGTGTGGGAAGTCGGGTGGTGAAGCGGGCGTACCGCTACCGTTTCTACCCGACCCCCGGCCAGATGGAGAACCTCGCGAAAACATTCGGCTGTGTCCGCTACGTCTACAACCGGGCACTTGCCGAACGGCACCGGGCGTGGTCCCAGGAACAGCGGCGGATCAGCCACGGGGAAACCGATCTGATGCTCACCGGGTGGAAACGGGACCCGGACACTCTGTGGTTGGCTGAGCCGTCGAAAGGCCCGCTACAGGCCGCGCTACGGAATCTCCAAACCGCCTACGTGAACTTTTGGGGAAAACGGGCCGGCTACCCGACGTTCAAGCGGAAGGGGAAGACGAACGATGCGGCGACCTACTTCCGGAACTGCTTCACGTTCCGGGACGGGCGGCTGAGGCTGGCGAAGCAGGCCGCGCCGCTGCGGATCGTCTGGTCCCGTCCGTTCCCGGACGGCGCGGTGCCGTCGCGGGTGACGGTGTCCCGCAACAGCCGGGGCCAGTATCACGTGTCGATCCTGGTGGACTGCCCGATCGAGGCGCTGCCGGCGGCGGACGGGCAGGTCGGGGTGGACGCGGGCATCACGTCGCTGGTCACGCTGTCCACCGGGGAGAAGATCGCCAACCCGCGGCACGCCCGGACCGACCGGGCCCGGCTGGTCCGGGCGCAGCGGGAACTGTCCCGGAAGAAGAAGGGCTCCGCGAACCGGGCGAAGGCCCGGCTGAAGGTCGCGAGGATCCACGGTCGGATCGCCGACCGGCGGCGGGATCATCTGCACAAACTGTCCACGAGGATCATCCGCGAGAACCAAACGGTGGTCATCGAGGACCTGGCGGTCCAGAACATGGTCCGCAACCACAGTCTTGCCCGTGCGATTGCGGAGGCGGGCTGGCGGGATCTGCGGACCATGCTGGAATACAAGGCCGGCTGGTACGGACGCGACGTGGTCGCGGTGGACCGCTGGTATCCCAGCTCGAAGACCTGCTCGTCCTGCGGGACGCTCGTCGAGAAACTGCCGCTGAACATCCGGGAATGGGCCTGCGCTTGTGGTGCGGTCCACGACCGGGATGTGAACGCGGCACGGAACGTTCTCGCGGCGGGGCTCGCCGTGATCGCCTGCGGAGACGGAGTGAGACCACCCCACTCCTAGAGTGGGGAGGCGTCTGTCAGTGAAACAGGAAAACCTGCCCGCGAGGGTAGGAATCCCCGGTCTTCAGACCGGGGAGGATGTCAAATTGGACGCCCCGGTCACCGAGAGCAGCCGCACCGGCGCGGCCCGCAGCTCGGCGTCCAGCGCCTCCAGGCTTTCGCCCAACGTCGCGCGGACGGTGACGCAGCGCGCCCCGGCCCGCCGCCAGGGCAGCAGGTTCGCGTGATGCTCGAGGTCGAACAGCACGACCTGCGCCGCCGCACCGCCCGCACCCTCGGTGCTGATGGACGCCACCGCATGGGCCAGCAGGTTCACCGCGTCGGTGGTGTTGCGGGTGAACAGGACGGCGTCCTCGCCGCGGGCACCGAGGAAACGCGCGACGTCGTGGCGTGCCCCCTCGTACAGCGACGTGCACACCGCCGAGGCGAACCCCGCGCCGCGGTGCACACTCGCCGAGTACGGCAGCACCCGGCGAACATGATCGGCCACGGCTTCCAGGCACGGCGCGCTCGCCGCGTAGTCAAGGTTGGCGTACTCCACCTGGCCGCCGCCGGCCAGTGGCACCTGTAGCCCCGCCCCCTCCACCGGGAGCAACGCCGCCTGGGCGGGCGTGGATGTGGGCACGGCAGAAATGATCGAGGTCATCATTGCTCCGAGAACAACCCGTGTCGGGTCTGCACTTGCCATCGGCTGGTCGCCGCGGCCCTGTCGTCACCCGGGGCACCCCGCTGCGTGAGGAGGGTTGCCGGCCAGCAAGCCGGGGCTTGGACGCTGGCACTCAGGACAGTGATCGGACTCTAGCAAAGCCCGCCATTCCCGGTCGGCACGGTGAACATGGCCAGGCCGAACGTCCTCAGCGCCCGCCGACCCCGCCCCACCCCCGCCGCCCTCACGTCCTGCAACCGCCCCCAGGTCAAGATCCACACAAACGGGTTGTCGTTGGGGGCGAATCGGACACGAACACCCCCACGACGACCCGTGTGCATCCTGCACATCCGCGAGCCCGGCGAAAGTCGGCGCTGAACGTGACCGTGGGTAGCGGAGAAGCGGAGAAGCGGAGAAGCGGAGAAGCGGAGCGGGGAGAGTGGGAGGAGCGGGGGAAGGGGAGCGGGGGAGAGGGGAGCGGGGCGTGGGGAGTCAGTCGGCGGCGCCGAGGGCGCCCGCGACCAGCAGGAGCACCAGGACGAGCGCGGCCACCGCGGCCAGCCGCGGCTGACGTCCGCGAAGCCAGCACCAGCCGGCGGCGGCGACCCCGGCGGCCGGGGTGGCGGCGAGCACCACCATCCCGAGCAGCACGATCGCGTCCGCCCGGGCGTGGCGCAGCCCACCAGCCAGGTCTGACAGCCGCAGCGCGGCACCCGGGCCGAGGATGTCGCCGTGGGAACGGCCGGTCCACGCCGCGCCGTTCTGGCCGAACGCCGTGACCAGTCCGGCGGTCACCAGCAGCACCCCGAGAAGCCCCCCGACCCGCAGCACCCATGCGACCGGCCGAGCCCCGACCTCACGGCCGCGCTCCGTCACGACCGGTCCGGGAACGTCGGTGGCCCGTCCGGGGACGTCCATGGTCTGCCTGGGGGAGGTGGTGGCCCGTCCGGGGGAGGTGGTGGGCTGGTCGGGCGGATCCAGGGGCGGGGTGGTCGGGCGGGTCATGACAGGCCCCGCAGCAGCATCTGGACGCTGATCACCAGCAGGACCGTGAGGAAGACCAGGCGCAGTGTCGCGACGGGCACCACGGACAGCAGGCGGGAACCGAGTCGGGCGCCCACCACCGTGCCGATCGCGACCGCGCCGGCCAGGGCTGGCACCACGTCCCCGCGTTGCAGGTAGACGACGGCGCTCGCGGCGCCGGTCACCCCGATCATGAGGCTGCTCGTGGCGGTCGAGACCTTGAGGGGAAGTCGCATCGCGAGGTCCATCGCGGGCACCTTCATCGCACCCGACCCGATGCCGAGCAGGCCGCTGACCGTGCCCGCGGCGGTCATCATCGTCAGGCCGGTCGCGGTTCTGGTCACCCGGTAGGCACGCCGTTCGCTTCCGTTCGCGACGTCGCCGTGCAGGGTGAGGACATCGGCGAGGCGATCACCGGGGACCGCGAGCGCGTCGGTCGCCACGTCGCGGCGGGTGCGCAGCATCTGGATCGCGCTGAAGGCGAGCACCACGCCGAAGATGGTGTAGAGGACATGGGTGCCGAGGTGGCCGGCGAGCAGCGCCCCGATCACCGCCCCGATGACGGTGGCGACCTCGAGGGTCACCGCGACACGCAGGTTCGCGAAGCCCTCGTCCAGGTAGCGGGGTGAGGCGGCGGCGCTGCCGGCGACGACCGAGATCACCGAGGCGCCGATCGCGAGCCGGACGTCCAGCCCGAAGGCGAGGGTGAGGATCGGCACGATGAAGGTGCCACCGCCCAGCCCCAGCAGACTCCCCAGGGCCCCCGACGCGACGCACACGGCGGTGATGACGGCGATCTCCGCCAACGGGCTCACGGTACTCACCTCGCCTTCTGTTGTTTATGTCTGATACAGACAATATCCGGATGGGACCTTTCTGGCGAGGGAAGGCGGCGCGGGCTCGGCGTCCGCGCACAGGTGTGGCAGGGGTCACGGCGTTTCGGGGGGTCTGAATATGAGTACGGCACAGTACTGTTTCGTTTGGCGGTCGACGGTCCCTGACCTGGCTGTGGCCCGCCTGGCGGGATCTGTGGGTGTGGTGAACGAGCGGTGACCGTGGTGCGCGCGGATGTGAAGGGAGGCATGTGTGTCGCCTCCGGAGGGTTCGGGCCGGGGCCGTCCTCGAGATGAGTCCCGCGAGCAGGCGATTCTCGACGCGGCGCTGGAACTGCTCGTCGAGGTCGGCTACGAGCGGATGAGCATGGTCGCCGTCGCGAACCGGGCCCGGGCCAGCAAGGCGACGATCTACCGGCGCTGGAGCTGCAAGGACGCGATGGTCGTCGAGGCGCTGCGTCGTCGGGCGCCCGCCGAACATGTCGCCGCCGACACCGGAAGTCTGCGCGACGACCTGATGGTCGACGTCCGGCTGATGGCTCGCTCGATCGTCGACGTCGGCGGTGGGCTGCTCATGGGGGTGCTGCGCGCGGCCTCCGAGTCCCCGCGGTTGGCCGAGGTCATCCAGGAGCACATGGTGCGTAACAAGGCCGAACTGTGTGGAAACGCGCTTGTGCTGGCGGCCAGACGGGGTGAGATCCCCGCCGATCTCGACGCCGTCCCGCTGGCGGAGGCGATTCTGTCCATGATCCTGACCCGGCAGATGTTCGGTGTCGGCCCGCTCGACGAGCGGTTCGTCACGCACGTCGTCGATGACGTCGCCATGCCGCTGATCGCGGGCCTGGCGGCCCGAGCGTCAGCCGCCTCGAACGTCTGAGCTATTATCTGTCCGAACGTCTGATCGGTTCTCGGGTCGACGTCGGTCGGGTGCGCGCCGTGGTCCGCGGCGGGCGCTGATCGTGTCACGTCACTGGGCGGTGTTCCGTCCTCCTGGTCAGACGTCCCCTTTGTCATGCCGCCAGCAAGCCAGCCCAGCAAGCCCAGTCAGCAAGCCAGCCCGGTCTGACCAGCCCGGTTGGTGCCCGTCCAGCCAGGTTCGGTCCGTCCCACCCGTACGCGACGGCCATGTCGTCGTGCGCGGTTCTGCGCCGGTATGCCCATGCGCGGCCATCCGACGTGAACATCCGGCAATTCGATTGTTGTGGCTAGGAGCCCACTCGTGACCGATACCGTCGCCGCCCGGACAGATCATGATCCGGCGCCGCTGGCTGACGACGCTCCCGATCCACGGCGCTGGCTGGCGCTGTCGATCATCGCCGTCGCGCAGCTCATGGTCGTGCTCGACGCGTCCATCGTGAACATCGCCCTGCCGCACGCGCAGGACGCGCTGCACATCTCCACCGCCAACCGGCAGTGGATGGTGACGGCCTACACCCTCGCCTTCGGCGGTCTGCTGCTGCTCGGCGGCCGGATCGCCGACTATGTCGGCCGCAAGCGCGCCTTCATCTGGGGTCTGATCGGGTTCGCGCTCGCCTCGGCGCTGGGTGGTCTCGCGCCCAACGCCGGGCTGCTGTTCGCCGCCCGCGCGCTGCAGGGCGCGTTCGCCGCGGTGCTCGCACCGGCCGCGCTCTCCCTGATCACGGTCACCTTCACCGAGAGCAAGGAGCGGGCCCGCGCCTTCGGCGTGTACGGCGCGATCTCCGGCGGTGGCGCGGCGATCGGCCTCATCCTCGGTGGTCTGCTCACCGAGTACGCCTCGTGGCGGTGGTGCCTGCTGGTCAACGTACCGATCGCGCTGGTCACCGCACTCGCCGCCGCGCCGGTCGTGCGGGAGAGCCGCACCGAGGGCAGGGCCAGTTACGACCTGCCCGGCGCGCTGACGGTGACCGCGGGGCTCGTCGCGCTCGTCTACGGCTTCACCGTGGCCGCCGACGACGGCTGGAGCGACGCCCGCACGCTGGGGCTGCTCGCGGGTGCGGTCGCACTGCTCGTCGCGTTCGTCGTGATCGAGATGCGGACCTCCGCGCCGCTGCTGCCGCTGCGGGTCGCGCTGGAACGTAACCGCGGCGGGTCGTTCCTGGCCTCGCTGTTCACCGGCGCCGGCCTGTTCGCGATGTTCCTGTTCCTCACCTTCTACTTCCAGCAGACCCTGGGCTACAGCGCGCTCAAGACCGGCCTGGCCTTCCTGCCGTTCAGCGGCGGGATCATCGTCTCGGCCGGGGTCGCGAGCCAACTGCTGCCCCGGGTCGGGCCGCGGCTGCTGGCCGGCGGAGGTGCGGTGCTCGCCGCGGTCGGCATGGCGTTGCTGCTGCGGGTGGGCCTCGACACCGGCTACGCCTCGCACGTGCTGCCCTCCGTGCTGCTGATCAGCTTCGGGATGGGATTCTCCTTCGTTCCGCTGTCGAGTGTGGCGCTGATCGGGGTCGACCCGCAGGACGCCGGGGTGGCCAGCGCCCTGGTCAACACCACCCAGCAGGTCGGTGGTTCGCTGGGCACGGCGCTGCTCAACACGGTGTTCGCGACGGCGGTCTCCGGCTACCTCGCCGATCACGGCAACTCCCGTCAGGCCGTCGCCCAGTCCCAGATCGAGGGGTACACGACGGCCTTCACCTGGAGCGCGGTGCTGATCGCCATCGCCGCGGTCGTGACGTTCGTGATGGTCAACGCCGGGCGGGAGACGGCCACCGCGGCCGAAGGCACACCCGTGCACGTCGGCTGACATCCTCGGCTGACGTCGTCGGCTGGTCTGGCCCTCGACTGGCCCGGTTCGCGCCATCCCGCGGGGTGGCCCGGACCGGGCCAGCGGGGTAAGCCCGGCGGGTCGATGCGGTCGGTTCGACCCTCGGCCACCTCGTTCGGGGTGGTTTACGGGGCGGTTGGAGCGCAAGGGATTATCGTCTCCCGGGTCCCGTGCTGTCCCAGTCACCCGTCGGGGGGACGATGCCTGCATGAGTACGTCCAGTGGGGGTGGCCGCATCGCGGGCACCCCAGGCTCGACCGGTCCGCGGCGTCCTGCCGCGGACCGTCCGGCCGTGGGTCGGCGCCTCGTCGGCGCGCCCGGGGCCCGTGGCCGTGGCTCCGCCCGCGGCGGTTCCGTTCCCCATCCCGGCGGCGGACGTGGCACCCGGGACGCCCCGGGTGGTCCGGCCGGTGCGGGTGGTTCGGGGCGTTCACCCGGTCCGGGTGATCCGGCTGGTCCGGATCAGGCGGGTGGCAGTCGCGGCGAGCGGGAGCGGGGGACCGCGCAGCGGCCACGCGGCGGAGGGCGTCCCCGGTGGACGCCGGGTCTGCCGGCGTGGGGTCGGCCGTGGGTGCCGCGGGTCGCGGCGCTGCTGACCTTCGTCGTCGGGCTGCTCGACGTCGTCTCCGCCCTCACACCCGAGTGGCGCACCAGGCTCGCCGATCTGCGGGCGCTGGTGCCGGCGGCCGCGTCCCGCCAGGCGGCGGCGTTCACGGTCGTGGTCGGCCTGCTGCTCATGCTGCTCGCCGCCGGCCTGCGTCGGCGCAAGAGGCGGGCGTGGCGGGCGGTGGTGAGCCTGCTGGGCATCGGTGTCGTCCTGCATGTCGCCAAGGGCCTCGACTACGACGAGGCCGCGGTGTCGGCGGGGTTGCTGGCGATGCTGGTGCTGGCCCGCGGCGAGTTCCGGGCCAAGGGCGATCCGTCCACCCGATGGCGGGCGCTGGGCGCCGCGGTCACGCTGGCCGCGCTGTCGATCTGCTGCGGTTTTCTGCTCTTCCACCTGCGTGAGCACCGGATCGTCGGCGCGCACTCCTGGTCGGCGCAGCTCGAACAGATCCTGCTGGGCCTGGTCGGTATCCCCGGCCCGCTGCACTTCAGCTCCGACCGTTTCGCCGACCTCGCCGAACGGGTGCTGCTCACCCTCGGCGTCGTCACCATCGGTGTCACCGGCTACCTGGCGCTTCGCCCGCCCTGCCCGGCGCCGCGGCTCACCGAGGACGACGAGACCCGGGTACGCGACCTGCTCGCCCGGTACGGCAGCGCCGACTCACTCGGCTACTTCGTGCTGCGTTCGGACAAGTCGGTGATCTGGTCGCCGTCGGGCAAGGCATGTGTCGCCTACCGGGTGGTCAACGGCGTCATGCTCGCCAGCGGCGACCCGCTCGGTGACCGGGAGGCCTGGCCCGGTGCGATCAGCGCGTTCCTGCGCGAGGCCGCCGACCACGCCTGGACCCCCGCCGTCATCGGCTGTTCCGAACCCGCCGGTCTCGCCTGGACCCGGGCCGGTCTGACCGCGCTCGAGTTCGGCGACGAGGCCGTCGTCGACACCGCGGCCTTCTCGCTGGAGGGCCGCTCGATGCGCAACGTCCGCCAGGCCGTCAAGCGGGTGGAACGGGCCGGGTACACGGTGTGCGTCCGCCGGGTGCGTGACCTCGACCCGGCGGCCATCGCCACCGTGGAGGCCCAGGCCAGGACCTGGCGCGGCGCGGCGACCGAACGTGGCTTCTCGATGGCGCTGGGCCGGATCGGTGATCCCGCCGACGGCGACTGCGTCCTCGTGCTCGCCTACGACAGCGTCCCCGAAGCCACCGCCGTCGGCGCGGACGAGTCGACCGCCCACACCGGCGCATCCGTCGCCGGCCCATCTGTCACTGGCGTATCCGTCGCCGGCGCGGGCGAGTCCGTCGCGGCGGCGGGCGCCACCGGTGCGCCACCACGGCTGCGGGCGCTGCTGCACTTCGTCCCGTGGGGCGCCGACGGGCTTTCCCTGGACGCGATGATCCGCGACCGGGACGCCGACAACGGCCTGAACGAGTTCCTCATCGTCAACACGCTGCGCCAGGCTGGCGACCTGGGGGTTCGCCGGGTCTCGCTGAACTTCGCGTTCTTCCGGTCCGCGCTCGAACGCGGCGAGCGCCTCGGTGCGGGCCCGGTGATCCGCTGCTGGCGTGGGCTGCTGATGTTCATGTCCCGCTGGTTCCAGATCGACAGTCTGTACCGCTTCAACGCCAAGTTCGCCCCGCGGTGGACACCCCGTTTCGTCTGCTATCCAGCGAGCGCGGAACTGCCCCGGATCGCCCTGGCGATACTCGAGGCCGAGGCGTTCCTGGTCTGGCCGCGGTGGCGTCCCCGACCGCGCCGGACGGAGCGGGAGTGACACGGTCGGCCGGAGGCGGCCCCTGACCCGCGCGGCGGACGCTGCGGGGTCGGCACGCGCAGGGGGGTGGATCGGTGGGGTCTTTGGTCATCATCGGGCGGTGGTTCCTGCTGTCGCTCGGGTCGCTTTCGGCTGTGGCCTGGGTGGGCTGCGGCTGTGCCGTCCGTCGGCTGCGGCGGCGTCCACGTGAGGGGCGGGTGCTGGCCGCGGGGGCCGGCGCTTTGGCGGCCACGTTGACGTTGGCCATGGCCGCGGACCTGGTCAACGCCCACTACAGCTACCTGCCGCGACTCGACGATGCGCTCGGTGTGCACTCCTGGCCCACCGCGTCCGCGCGGGAGGCGGTGGTCGCCGCGCCGGTGCGCCGACATCCGCAGGGCACCGTCATCGGGTTGTCCGTACCCGGCGTGCACAGCGGGTTCGGCACCCAGCAGGCCCTGGTGTACCTGCCGCCGCAGTACTTCACCGAGCCGCACGCCCGCTTCCCCGTCGTCTACCTCATGCACGGATCACCGGGAGTGCCCGTCGACTGGTTCCGGGCGGACCGGGCCGCCCAGACCGGTTCCTGGCTCGCCGGTAGCGGACATCCGGTGATCATGGTCGCCCCGCGGTTGAGCCACGGCTGGCTGGACGACTCCGAATGCGTCGACCGCCCCGGCGAGCGCATCGAGACCTACGTCGTCGAGGACGTGATCCCCACCGTCGACGCCGACCTGCGCGCCCGCACGGACCGCGCCGACCGGATCTTCGCCGGGATGTCCGCCGGCGGATTCTGCGCCCTCAACCTGGGCCTGCGCCACCGCGACCAGGTCGCCACGATCATCGATATGTCCGGGATGGACCGCCCCACCCATGACGGCGGCATGATCGGCCTGTTCGGCCGCCGCCGTGACCTGGCCCAGGTCGTCGCGGCGAACACCCCCGCCGGGTACGCGGCGCACCTGGCGGCGTCCCCACCGATGCGGGTCTGGCTCGACTGTGGCCGCGGTGACCGCGAGTCGTACTCCGACACCCGCTATCTCGCCGCCACCCTCGGTGCCCGCCCCGGTTTCCGGGTCGAGCTGCACCTGCGCCCCGGCGGCCACGACTTCACCGTGTGGCGCCCCGCCCTGCGTGAAAGCCTCGCCTGGACCCTCGACACCTCCAGCCCCGTCTCGGTCGCCGTAGGTGATCGCCGTCCGTCCTCGGTCCCCGCTCGTCACCCGGCATCTCACATCGCCCGCGCCTGATCACCCCGCGGGCCGCCCCCTGGGACACCTGGGGACGGCTGGGGACTCCTGGGGAAACCAGGGCGGTAGGGGTTGCCCAGACCGCGAGGGACGGTCGCGGAGGGTGAACGGGGGAGTGCGGGTAGGGACGTGAGGAGTGCCTCGCGGCTCAACGGGGAATGTCCGTGCTCAGCGCAGCGTCATCTCAGTGAGCATCACCGTGTAGTGAGCACCGCTGTTCAGGCAGGGACCACCGCCGTCGCCGGGAGGCGTACCCGCGGTTGGTGCGGTCCCGGGTGGATGGCCGGTCCTCGTGGGCGGCGGTGTGACAGCGGCAGGTGGCGCCTGCCGACGGGTGACTGTCCTCCGGGGTGGGGGTGCTTGGTGAGACGACCGTGGCGCAGGTCCGAGATGGTGTGCTGTCTGCCGATCGCCGGATTCCGCACGCTTGGTGCCCTGCCCGCGCAGCACGGGCGGCACATGACACCACCCGCCGGGGCCCGGTCACCGGGTGCGGTGGTGGCGCTGCCGGAGGTGTCGGCGGTGCGGGAGGTGTCGGCGGGTCGATGGCGGGCGGCGGGCGTGGCGGTCCGGCTGGTCGGGGCGCCACGCGCCTACCCGGTGACGGCGCTGCTGATGACCGCGCTGCTGACCGCGCGGATCCTGCGGCATGTGACCCCGGAGCTCGTCCACCGGTGGTGGTGGGCGACCAGCACCAGCCTCGACCAGCTGGCGCATCATCCGCTGGGGGTGCTGTTCGGCAGTATCCCGTGGGTGACGGGGGGTCCGGTCATCCCGTGGCTGGCGCTGGCGGCGCTCGCGGTGGGGGGACTGGAGGCGACCCTGGGCAGCGTGGCGGCGTTCGCCGTCGTGTTCGGCGGGCACACGGGTGCCACCCTGATCTCCGAGGGGATACTCGGCCTGCGGGTCGCGACGGGCAACCTGCCCTCCAGCGCGTTGCACATCCTGGATGTCGGTCCCAGCTATGTCGTCGCGACCGCGCTCGCCGCCGTCGCGGTCCTGCCGACGTCCCGCCGGCTGCGGCTGAGCTGCGCTGTCGCCCTGGGCGCCATCGCCCCGGCGATGATGTTCGACCTGGTCTACGGCGATGTGGACGGGATCGGCCACACCGCGGCCTTCGCCCTCGGCGCCCTGGCCGCCGCCCTGCCGGCCCTGCGCCGCCGCGCGGCCAGGTCAGCCAGCCACGCCACGGCCGGGTCGGTCGGCCGCGCGGTCAGGTCAGCTGCCGGTCGGTGCGGCCCAGCGGACAGGTCCGCTGGCGGGGTGGGTGTCGAGGAGACTGTCGCCGGTCCCGTCCGGGTTGCGGACGCGCACGGGGCCGGTGGCGGCGAAGAAACGTCCCGCCGACGTGTCCTGGACGTACACCAGCCCGCCCTGGGGCGACCAGCTGGGATGCCATGATCCGGGCGGCCCGACGGCGCGGGTCCCACCGCCGTCGACGGTGTACAGGTAGAGGCCGCCGGTCGCCGTGCTGAACGCGATCGTCCTGCCGTCCGGTGACCAGGTGGGTTCGGCGATGCCGTCACCGGCGACGGGCGAGGTGGCCAGCGTGGTGTCGGTGCCGTCGCGGCGCACGACGTGCAGCGCCTGGTCGCGACCGGAGCGGTAGGCGAGCCGGTCGCCGTCCGGAGCGAAGGACAGTTCGAAGGCGTCGCGGAGGGCGCTGATGCGGCGCCGTCCGCTGCCGTCGGTGTTGATGAGGAAGATGCCGCCGATGTTGCGGGCGTAGGCGATGGTGCGCCCGTCGGGGGAGAAGGTGGCGTAGTCCGACGAGCCGTCGGGTTCGTCGGTGATCTGGCGGGGGTCGCCGCCGTCGGATGCCCGGACGCTCACGATCTCGCCGTCCGTGCCGGTGAAGATCACCCGGGACGCGTCCGGGGACAGCGACGGATGGTCGCCGACGCCGACCTGATGTTCGGTGCCGGCCGGGTCGACCACGATGATCGGGCTCCCGTTCATCGAGGCGCCGTCGGCGTAGCGCGGGAACACCCGCCAGCCACGCGCCTCGGCCTGCGATCCGTCGCCGACCTTGACCACCACGACGCTGCCCGGTGCCACCCGGGTCCCCGACGGCGGTGTGGTGTCCAGAACGCGGCCGCGCGCGGAGGTCACGCTCGGTTCGGACACCGTCCGCACCGTGAGCCCGGAACGCCGCAGCCGCGCCACGATGAGCGTGCTCTCCCGCCCCCGGTAGTCGGTCAGGGTGACCGATCCGGCGGATGGCCCAGCGGACGCGGACGCGCTCGCGGACGGCGTGGGCGAGACCGGGGGAGTGGCGTTGGCCGGTGGATCGTCACGCAGCCCGACCGCGAGCCCCACCCCGGCCGCGGCGACCACGACGACGACCGCTGCCGCCAGCGCCGGCCGCAGCCACGGACGCCTCCCCCCACCAGCACGGGTCGCCCCGGCGCCCGTAGGCCCCGCACCGGTAGGCCCGGCACCGGTAGGCCCGGCAGCGGTAGGCCCGGCAGCGGTCGGCCCGACGGCCGGGGGCGGGGGCAGCACCGGCGCGGGGGTCAGGCTCGTCGGCGCGTCCGCCGATGGGACGTCCAGCGGGCGAGGCATGGACGCGTGGTCCGCCCTGGCGAGGGGGGACCACGGTGTTGCCGTCGGTGGTGGTGGGGCGGTCGGGGGCGCAGGGGCCGCGTCGGCCGCGACGACGGGGTGCGGGGTGGCTCCGGTCAGCCGGAGCAGCAGGGCGGTGGCGCTCGGGCGGGCCGCGGGATCCCGGTTCATCGTCCACGTGACGAGGGCGTGCAACGTCGGGGTGAGCCCGGACAGATCGGGTTCGTCGTGCACGATCCGGTACATCAGCACGGGGGTGACGGCCTCGCCGTGCGGGGTCCGTCCGGTGGCGGCGTACAGCATCACCGCACCCCAGGCGTAGACGTCCGCGGCGGGGGTGAGCGGTTCACCGAGGGCCTGCTCGGGGGCCATGTACGCCGGTGTGCCGAGGACACCGCGCTGGGTGAGGGTGGTGGTGGCCTCCAGCGCCCGGGCGATCCCGAAGTCGATCACGCGGGCGCCGGATGACGACAGCAGGATGTTGCCGGGTTTGAGATCCCGGTGGATCAGGCCCGCGCCGTGGATGGCGCTCAGCGCCCCGGCCACGGCCACCCCGACCCGCTCGAGTTCGGCCGCGGGCAGCGGCCCGGCCCGGCGGACCCGTTCGGTCAGCGTCGGCCCGTCGATGAACTCGGTGACCAGATAGGGCTCGGTCCGGTCGGTGTCGACGTCGAGGACCTCGGCGGTGCAGAAACGGGCGACCCGGCGCGCCGCCTGCGCCTCACGCAGGAACCGGGTGCGGAACTCGGGTTCGCGGGCGTACTCCCGCCGGATCACCTTGACCGCGACCGGTGCCCCGCTGGGCGCCTGACCGTAGTAGACGCTGCCCATCCCACCGACACCGATGCGCCCGGTCAGCAGGTAGGGGCCGGCCTGGGTCGGGTCGCCGTCGTCGAGCGGCTCGACACCGGCTGGCAGATCCGCCCTCACCGTCCCCGTCCGCTCCCGTCCTCGCCCTCGCCGCCGCAGCGCCCGGCGTCACGTCCGATGTCTACCAGTATGCGGATCGTCCCGCGGAGCGGGCCATCCCGGTCCGCGGTGGACGTGCGAGGGCCCGGGTGGCCGTTGCCGGCCCGCCCGGGCCCGATGCGAGAAGCTACGTGGAGTCAGTGGAGTCAGTGGAGTCAGTGGACGGTCTACCAGCCGCCTCCGCCGCCCCAGCCGCCGCCACCGCAGCCCCATCCGTTACCGCCCCAGCCGCCGCCACCCCAGCCGCCGCCACCCCAACCGCGACGCCAACCCCAGCCGCCACCGCCGCCGAAACCGGCGATGAAGAATCCGTGGGTCACGGCCTGGAACGATCCCTGCGCACGCAGAGCCGGTGCTTCGTACTGCGCCATCATGAGTTGTTCCTCCGTTCCCGTCCTGTCCGGACGCGGTCGTAACCGATTGTCACGGCCATGTCACCATCCTAGGCGGGGGATGTTCAGCGTCGGTTCAGTCGCGGACCGCGCACCAGCAAGGCCGCGCTGGCCGCGGCGAGCAGGGCGAGTGCCGCCAGCGCCCAGCCGACGCCCCACTCGGCGTGCCCGGTCGCCCCGGTGTCGCCGGCGAGGGCGAGGAACAGCGTCCCGACCGTGGCGAGGCCGATGACCTGCCCGAGCTGCAACAGGGTGAGCAGCAGCCCGCTGGCGTCGGGGGCGTCCTCGACCGGCACGTGTTCCAACGCCACCGAGATGATCAGCGGTATCACGCCGAGACCGAGCCCGACCAGTGCGGTGACGACCTCGTAGGGCACCCCGCCGCCCGCGGTCGGCCCCAGGAACAGGTAGGACACCGCCGCGAAGGACAGCCCGACCGGGATCGCCGGCCGCCGAAGCCGCCCCGAAAGCCGCGGCACACTCAGACTGACCAGCGCGAACGCCCCGACGCACGGGATGAACGCGAGCCCCGAACGCAGCGGACTGAGCTCGAGCTCCCCTTGCAGGTGCAGCGTCGTGGTGAACAGGAACGCCCCCCACGCGCACGGGGCGAGCAGCAGCGCCACACCGGCCGCCGGCAGGCCCGGCGCGCGCAGCACCCGCGGGGAGATCAACGGGCGGCCACCGCGCGCGGCGACGTGCCGTTGCACCAGGACGAACACCCCGACGAGCACGACGGACGCGCCGAGCGACGCGAACGTCCACGCGGGCCAGCCCAGGTCATGCCCGAGCACCAGGGGCAGGACGAACAGCAGCACCGCCGCGCTGAGCGTGGCGAGCCCGGGAAGGTCCAGCGCGGGCCCACCATGCCCCCGGTCCGCGGGCAGCGCCCGGGGGGCGACGATCAGCAGCAGCAGCCCGACCGGCACGTTGACCAGGAACACCGCCCGCCAGCCGCTGCCGAACAGGTCCGCGTCGACCAGCAGGCCACCGGCGGCCTGCCCGACGACGATCCCACCGGCGATGACCGCGGCGAAGTAGCCGAGCGCCCGGTTGCGCGCGGGGCCGGAGCGGGTGCGCTGGATGATGCTCATCACCTGCGGCGTCATCAGCGCGGCACTCGCCCCCTGGGCGAACCGGAACCCGATGAGCGAGCCCGCCCGCGGCGCGAACCCGCAGGCCGCCGACGTGAGCGTGAACGCGGCGAGGCCGGCCAGGAACGCCCGCCGGTACCCCAGGATGCCCCCGAGGCGAGCCCCGGTGATCAGCAGCACCGCGTAGCTGATGAGGTACCCGGCGGCGACCAGCTGGAGCCCGGCGTCGGAGACACGCAGATCGGTCCGCAACACCGGGAGCGCGACGTTGACGATGCTGACGTCGAGGTTCGCCATGAACTGCCCGACGAGCACCACCCCCAGCACCAGCCCCGCGGACGCCCGCCGGCCCGGGGGCGGCGCCGGCGTCGGCGGATCACCGCGGTTCGAGGTGGGTGCGGCCGAAGGGGCCCGCACGGAGTCGGTGGGTGCGGCGAATCGGAGCATGGTCCACATCGTGCTGGGCGTCGGATACCAGTAACGAGAGCCCGTTGATACTGGTAGTGGCAGCACCTGGCACCCGTGCCACTGACAGGGGACGCTGGACGCATGACAACGACGCCGCCCCGGCTCGCACCGCCGCCCCGGCACACGTCGGCGACCCGGCACGCGCCGCGGCGCCGGGACGATCTCGCGGCGTTCCTGCGGAGCCGGCGTGCGCGGGTCACCCCACGGGACGTGGGCATGCCGCCCGGCCCTCGCCGGCGGACACCCGGGCTGCGCCGGGAGGAGGTCGCCCAGCTCGCCGGGGTCGGTGTCACCTGGTACACCTGGCTGGAGCAGGGCCGTCCGATCAACGTCAGCGGCCAGGTCCTCGACGCGGTGGCCCGCACTTTGCAGCTGGACGCGGCCGAGCGCGCGCACCTGTTCCGCCTGGCCGATGTGGCGCCACCGCCGTCCATCGGGGACGACACGGTCGATCTGCCACCCGAGATCCGCGGCATTCTGGACGCCCTGGATCCGCTGCCGGCGGCGGTGACCAACGCCCGTTCGGACGTCCTGGCCTGGAACGAGGGCTACGCCAGTCTGCTCCCCATGATCGCCTCCACCGCGCCACCCCACCGCAACACCCTCTGGTTCGCCTTCACCACGCCGTCCTGCTGCAATCCGATGCGCAACCTGGACGAGCAGGCCGCGGAGTACGTCGCGATCCTGCGCTACCGGCACATCCAGCATCTGGGCGAGCCAGGCTGGCAGGAGTTCGTGCAGGGCCTGAGCGCGGCCAGCGACCGGTTCGCCCGGCTGTGGGCCACCCACGACGTCGCCCCACCCCGCCCGTGCGACAAGGTGTACTGCTACCCGGCCGTCGGCGACATCAGTCTGCGCGCCACCCACCTCGATCTCAGCGGTCGCCCCGGCATCCGGCTGACCGTCCACAACCCGGTCGACGAGACCACCCGTGCCCGCCTGGCCTGGCTGCGCGCCCACCCCGAGGCCGCCCAGCCCGACCACACGCACTGAGCCACCCGCACCGAGCCCTCTCGTGGCCATCCCGCCCTGACCGGGGGGTGGCGCGTGCCGCGGCTGGTCGTACAGTCAGGCCGTGACCAAGCCGGACAGCCCCGCGCGCGACGAACCCGGCCCCGTGTCGTCGTCGGTACCGGTGCCCACGTCGGCGGGCGGCGGGGCCCCCCCCCCCCCCCCCCCCCCCCCCGGGGGGGGGGGGGGGGGCCCCAGGCGGGCGGTCCCCCCGCCGCACCCCCCCGCGCGCCCCGCCCCCGCCCCGGGGGGGGGGCGGCCCCGGGGGCCCCCGCGGGGGGGGGGGGGGCCCCCCGCCGGCGCGCCCTACACGCCTGGTGAGATCGTCGTGCACCGGTCGTTCACGACCAAACGGCTGGTCTTCGTCCGTACCGGGCATGTCATCGACCACGACGAGCGTGGCCTGCGGCTGTGGATTCCGCATGGCTGCCCGATGGCGGTGGAACTCAGCGCGGACGGCCGTGGCCTGCGGGACATGCCCTTCGCCGAGTGGGTCCGCCAGCCGACGGTGATGACGACCTCGATCTGGCGCGGCCCGAACATCTTCATGCTGATCCCGACGCGGGGCGCCCACTCGGTCTGGTGGTTCTGGGACTGGCAGGGCCGCTTCGTCCGCTGGTACATCAACCTGGAGGAGCCGGCGGTCGCCTGGCGCCGCGACGGCCTCGTCGGCGTCGACACCACCGACCACGACCTCGACGTGTGGGTCACCCCCGCCCGCACCTGGGAGTGGAAGGACGAACACGAACTCGCCGAGCGCCTGGCCTTCCCCGAGCACTACTGGGTGAGCGATCCGAACGCGGTGCGGGCCGAAGGCGAACGCCTGCTGCGCCTGGTCGAATCCGGGGCCTTCCCCTTCGACGGCACCTGGACGGACTTCCAACCCGATCCGTCCTGGCAGACCCCGACGAGCCTGCCCCCCGGCTGGGATCGCCCCCGCGCCTGAACACCCGCGCCCGAACACCCCGCGCCCGAACACCCCGCGCCCGAACACCCCGCGCCCGAACACCCGCGCCCGCCCGCCATGATGCGGGCCTGGCCGTGCTGGGCGGGTACGTCCGCAGCGCCGTCCGGGCATACGCGAGACTCGTGGGATGTCCGCCACGCTCATCGCCTCCGGCCTCACCGTCACCCGCGGTGGGGCAACCGTCCTGGACGGGATCTCCCTCACTGTGGCGCCCGGCGATCGTCTCGGTGTGGTCGGGCCCAACGGCGTTGGCAAGTCGACGTTGCTGCGCGCCCTCGCCGGCCTGGTGCCCCTCGACTCCGGCCGTCTTGACCTGGCGCCGCCGAGCGCCGGCGTCGGCCTGCTGCCCCAGGAACCCGACCGGTCGCCCGGGGAGACCCTGCGCGCCTTCGTGCATCGGCGCACCGGGGTCGCGTCCGCCCAGCGGGAGCTGGACGACGCGGCCGAGGCCCTCGCCTGCGGCGGCCCCGGTGTGGACGACCGTTACAGCGTGGCGCTCGAACGCTGGCTCGCCCTGGGCGCCGCCGATCTGGACGCCCGCGCCGAGGAGGTCTGCGCCGACCTCGGGTTGCCCGCCGGCGCGCTCGACAGTGAGACGACGACCCTCTCCGGTGGTCAGGCCGCCCGCGGGTCGCTCGCCAGCGTGCTGCTGTCCCGGTTCGACATCACCCTGCTGGACGAGCCCACCAACGACCTCGACTTCGACGGTCTCGACCGGCTCGAACGGTTCGTCCGCCAGGTCTCCGGGGCGCTCGTCGTCGTCAGCCACGACCGGGAGTTCCTCGACCGGGCGATCGACACGGTCGCCGAGATCGATCCGCACCAGCACAGCCTCGCCCTGTTCGCCGGTGGCTGGTCTGCTTATCTGGAGGCCCGCGAGCTCGCCCGCCAGCAGGCCCGTGAACGCTACGAGGACTTCGCCGACGAGCGTTCCGACCTGGTCTCCCAGGCGCAGCGCCAGCGTGAGCAGTCGGTGCGCGGGGCGGTGCGGGCCAAGCGGCGTGCGCCCGACGGCGACCGGGCCGCCCGCGGCGCGCGGATCGAGGCCGCGACCAAGAGCGCCGCCAGGGTCCGCTCGATCGAGAGCCGCCTCGGCCGGCTCGAGGCGGTCGAGGAGCCGCGTAAGGAATGGCAGCTGCGGATGTCGATCGCCACCGCGCCGCGCTCCGGTGACGTCGTCGCGACGCTGACCGCCGCCACCGTGCGCCGCGGCGGTTTCACCCTCGGACCGGTCGACCTCAGCGTCGCCTGGGCGGACCGGATCGTGATCACCGGGCCGAACGGTGGTGGCAAGTCGACGCTGCTCGGCGCGCTGCTGGGCCGCGTCCCGCTCGACAGCGGCGGTCAGTCGCTGGGTTCCGGGGTGCGCCTCGGTGAGATCGACCAGGCCCGCGAACGTTTCCGCGGCGAGCAGACCTGTGTCTCCGTCGCCGAGGAGGCCACCGGATGGGCGGCCGGGCAGGTGCGGACCCTGTTCGCCAAGTTCGGTCTCGGTGCCGACCAGGCGACCCGGCCCGCGGCGTCGCTGTCCCCGGGTGAGCGGACCCGGGCCGGTCTCGCGTTGCTGCAGGCCGTCGGCGTCAACTGCCTGGTGCTCGACGAGCCCACCAACCACCTGGACCTCCCCGCCATCGACCAGTTGGAGCAGGCCCTCGCCGACTACGCGGGCACCCTGCTGCTCGTCACCCACGACCGGCGGATGCTCGACGCCGTGTCGGTCACCCGTCGGCTCCACGTCGCCGAGGGCACGGTCCACGAGCAGACCGTCTGAGCGTCAGATGGCCGACGCGGACCCACCCTGGCGGTCGGCCAGTTCCAGATGCGAAAGTGGCGGCATGACGCAGACCGTCCCGCCTGGCTGGTACCCGGATCCGAGCGGGCAGCAGGGCTCTCGATGGTGGGACGGCACCCAGTGGACCGACCACACCCAGGCCGGCTCACCTCCCGGCCAGAGCCAGAGCCAGAGCCAGGACCAGGACCAGGGGCACATCTATCCCCAGGGCCAGGGATATGGCCAGGGCCAGAGCAACCCGCAGGGTCAGGGCTATGGCCAAGGCCAGGGCTATGGCCAGAGTCAGGGCCAGGAATATGGCCAGGGTCAGGGCTATCCCCAGGGGCAGGGCGGCGGGTCGGGCGCGGTGAGCTGGGGAACGCCGCAGGGCGGTGCGTCGGTGCTGACCAACCGCACCCCTGAGCAGGTGCAGCGGCAGGTCCGCGAACAGGCCGGGCTTGCCCCCGGCGGGCCGGGTGGCGGGGGCCTGTTCAGCGAGCCTGTTCTCGTCGTCAACCAGAAGACCAAGATCATCGAAGTGACGAACGAGTACGCCGTCTTCGACCAGCAGGGCCGCCAGATCGGCTCGGTGGTGGAGGTCGGGCAGAACGCGCTGAAGAAGGCCGTCCGGGTGCTCTCCTCCTGGGACCAGTTCTTCACACACCGGCTGGAGGTCCGTGATGCCGCCGGTGTGCCGCAGCTGATGCTCGTTCGGCCCGCGAAGGTGCTCAAGTCGAAGGTGATCGTCTCGACTCCTGACGGCACCGAACTCGGCGTGATCGTTCAGCAGAACGTCTTCGGTAAGATCCGCTTCGACCTGCAGTCCGGTGGCGCCACGATCGGATCCATCAGGGCCGAGAACTGGCGGGCCTGGAACTTCTCCATCGTCGACCACACCGAGACCGAGGTCGCCCGGGTCACCAAGACCTGGGAGGGCCTGATGCGCAACGTCTTCACCAGCGCCGACAACTACGTCGTCCAGCTCCACCGTCCGCTGCCGCAGCCGCTGCTGAGCATGGTCGTCGCCTCGGCCCTCACGATCGACACCGCCCTCAAGCAGGACTCCCGCGGGCTCGGCTGATCGCCGTCGGCGCCGGAGTTCCCGGCGCCCCACCACCGCACCCGGCCGACCCCCGGTTCGGCGGGTACCGGTCAACCCGAAGGCTGCGCTGCGATCACGTCGGGGTGCGGTGCGCGACCCGGCGGGTGGGAGGGGCACGCCAAGGAGGGTGTTCGGGGTTCCTGTGGTGGGTCGTGGTGCGAGACTGGAACCGTGAATGCGCACGGGACGTGCCCGGAGGGCCCGCCGTCGATGACCCCGGACATTCAGCGGGTGCTGGTCGTCGGCAGTGGTGGCGCGGGCAAGAGCACGCTGGCGCGGGAGATCGCCCGCCGGGCCGGCCTGCCGGTGATCCATCTGGACCGGTACTTCTGGCAGCCGGGTTGGGTCGCCACCCCCGTGGAGGAGTGGCGCGCGGTCGTCGCGGGGCTCGTCGCGCGGCCGGCGTGGGTGATGGACGGCAACTACGGTGGCACGCTGGACCTGCGGATACCCGCGGCCGAGCTGATCGTGTTCCTCGATCTGCCGCGGCGAGTCGCGATCATCCGGGCGGTGCGGCGCTGGGCGCGCTGGCATGGGCGTACCCGTCCGGACATGGGCGCGGGCTGCCCCGAGAAGATGGACGTGTCGTTCCTGCGGTGGATGTGGACCTACCCGCGGGACAGCCGCGACCGGCTGCTGCAGGCACTGGACGCGCACGGTGCCGCGGCCCGGGTGGTGCGCCTGTGCAATCCCCGCGAGGTGCGGGCCTGGCTGGGCGGCGCGGCGGCGCCGGGCCTGCCCCGGATGCGCTCCCTGTCCGCCGGTCACGTCGGCACCTGACATCCCGTAACACCGCTACGGCGGACGTCCGGCGGCCACCTTCCTCGTCGTTGCTCGCCGCCGCGGGTCGCGTCATGGTGGTGGGCGATACGGTCGACGTTCACGGAGGTCGCCCCGCGGGCCACGCTACGACGGCGGGCGGCGGGCGGCGCCGTCATCCGGCGAGATCGTCAAGGCGAAAGGCCGACATGAGCGCAGTGATCATCGATGGTAAGGCCGTGGCCGCGCGGGTCCGGGCGGACGTCGCCCGGGACGTCGCCGAGTTCCGTGCGGCGACGGGGCTGCAGCCGGGGCTCGCGACCGTGCTCGTCGGTGACGACCCGGCGTCCGCGGTCTACATCGGCGGTAAGCGCAAGGCGTGCGTCGAGGCCGGCATGGCCGACCTGCACCAGCACCTGCCCGCCGACACCGCCCAGGACGAGGTCGCGGCCCTGCTGGACTCCCTCGCCGCCGACCCGGCCGTCTCCGGCATCCTGCTGCAGCTGCCCGTCCCCCGGGGGCTGGACGGTTCGGCGCTGGTCGGGCGGATCCCGCCGGGTAAGGACGTCGACGGTCTGACCACGGCGAGCGTCGGTCTGCTCTCGCGTGGCGAGCCGGGGCTGCGCCCGTGTACGCCGTCGGGCATCCTCGAACTGCTGGACGCCTACGAGGTGGCGTTGGAGGGGACGTCCGCGGTCGTGGTCGGACGTTCGGAGCTGGTCGGGCGGCCCGTCGCACAGCTGCTGGTCGACCGCAACGCCACCGTCACCATCTGCCATTCGCGCACGCGGGACCTCGCCGCGGTCTGCCGGGGCGCGGACGTGCTCGTCGTCGCCGCCGGCAAGCAGGCCATCATCGGCGCGGACGCGGTGAAGCCCGGCGCGACCGTCATCGACGTCGGCATGCACCGCACCGAGGCGGGTCTGCGCGGCGACGTCGACTTCGACGCGGTGCGTGAGGTCGCCGGGAAGCTGACGCCCGTCCCCGGCGGTGTGGGTCCGATGACGATCGCGATGCTGCTGCGCAACACCCTGCTGGCCGCCCGCGCCGCCGCCGGCCAGGATGTCAACAGCTGACCGGAAGCGCATCAGGAAGTCACCCAAAAGGGCCATTCAGGCCTGACTAAACAGGGCACATCGCACTTTTTCCTGTCATCGTCGCCCTCGCGAGCTCCGCTGAGGACAGCGACGCGCGACGGCTGGTGACCCGCGGAACTCGCGAGCCGGCGCGGCTAGGGGTGTGGTGTGCGTCAGGCCTCCGTCAGCATCGTGGTTCCCGCGTTCAACGAGGCGGCCCGGCTGCCACGATCACTGCCCGTCCTGGTGGGGGCGCTGCGCCGTCATCACCTGGCCGACGCCGAGGTGATCGTCGTCGACGACGGCAGTGTGGACGACACCGCCCGGCTGGCCGCGCGACTGCTCGGCGACGCACCGAACCGGCGGGTCCTGCGCCTGCCGGTCAACCAGGGCAAGGGCGCGGCGGTGCGCGCCGGGGTCGCCGCGGCCACCGGCGACGTGATCGCCTTCATGGACGCCGACCTCGCCTCGGACGTCGACGACCTGCCCCGATTACTGAACGCGTTAGGGAACGCCGAGGTGGCCCTCGGCTCCCGCCGGCTTGCGAACAGCGCCGAACGGGCCCCCGTCCGGCGCCTCGGCAGCTGGCTGTTCCACCTGGTCGTGCGGCTGCTGGTGCGGTTGGACGTCGCCGACACCCAGTGCGGTTTCAAGGCGTTCCGCCACGCCGAGGCGAAGGTCCTGTTCGCCCGCACCCGGCTCACCGGGTTCGCGTTCGACGTGGAGGTCCTGGCGCTCGCCCGCGCACTGGGCTACCGGATGGCCGAGGTCCCGGTGCGCTGGGTCGAGCAGCCCGGCGGCCGGTTCCACGCCCTGACACACACCCCGATGATGCTGGTCGAGCTGACCCGGGTCCGCCGCCACGTCCGGCGCGCGGGCCGCGAGATGGCCGCGGCGGCCAGCGCCACCCGCACCTCGCCGGCCCCCGCGCGCTCCTTCGTCCCGGCCGCGCCGTCGCGCACGTCCCGTCGGGCGTTGCTGTGGATCGCACTGGGACATGTCCTGCTGTTCGTGTCGCAGGCGCCGGGACGGCTGACCGCGGACACGAAGCTTCCCCTGGCCGTCAGCCCGGCCCGGTTCCTGGCCGCGGCCACCCGGATGTGGGACTCCACCGCGGACTTCGGGGCCGTCCCCAACCAGGCCTACGGCTACCTGTTCCCGATGGGACCGTTCTTCCTCGCCGGTCATCTCACCGGACTGCCGGTGTGGCTGGTCCAACGTCTGTGGATGGCGCTGCTGCTGACCGTGGCCGCCTGGGGGGTGGTGCGGCTCGCGGACGCGCTGGGCATCGGCGCGCCGACCGGACGGGTCCTCGGTGGGCTCGGCTACGCGCTGTCGCCGATGTTCCTCGGCAAGATCGGGGCGACGTCGGCCGCGGTCCTGGGGGCGGCGATGCTGCCGTGGATCGTGACACCGCTGGTCCGCGCGCTGTACGCGGATGGATGGCTCTCACCTCGGCGCGCGGCCGCCCGGTCGGGCCTGGCGGTGCTGTGCGTCGGTGGCATCAACGCCAGCGTCGCGGTGGATGTGCTGGTGGTGCCGGCGATGCTGCTGCTGCTCGCCGGTGGGTCCCGGCGGGCCTGGGCGGTGCGCGGCTGGTGGGTCGCCGCGGTGGGCGCCGCGATCGCCTGGTGGGCGCTGGGTCTGCTCGCGGTCGGCCGGTATGGGCTGAACTTCGTCCCGTTCACCGAGACCGCCGATCTGACCACCGCCTCGGCCTCGCTGCCCGAAGCGCTGCGCGCGGCCACCGACTGGATGGCCTACCTGCGGGTTCCCAACGTCTGGCTGCCCTCGGCCGCCGACTACGCCGGCTCCCGGGTGGTCATCGCCGGGACATACGCGCTCACCGCGATCGGGGTGTGGGGGCTGTCCCGGCGTGACCTGCCCGCCCGGCGTTTTCTCGTGCTCTGCTTCGCGCTGGGCACCGTGGTGATCGTCGCGGGCTATCCGGGTGCGCTGGGCGGGCCGGTGTCCGCCGATGTGCGGGCGCTGCTCGACGGCCAGCTCAGCCCGCTGCGCAACATCGCGAAGTTCCAGGCCGTCACCCACCTCCCGATGGCCCTCGGCCTGACCCACGCCGCCGGCCTGACCACCGCTGCCGGCCGCCGCCTGAGCTCCCGATCCCACCGCGGCCCCCGATCCTGGTTCAGCCCCAGCCCCAGCCCCAGCCCCAGCCCGCGACCGGCTGCGGCGCTGCTGGTGCTGACGGTGACGGCGCTGGTGGCGAGCACGTTGCCGGTGTTACGCGGGCAGGTGTTGCAGCCGGGATCGTTTCGGGCCGTGCCCGCCTACTGGGAGCAGGCGGCCGACTGGCTGACGGACCATCCGGACAACGGCCGCACACTGCTGCTGCCGGGCGCGCCGTTCGCCCAGTACGACTGGGGTCGGCCCCTCGACGAGCCGATGCGCTGGCTGTCGTCCACCCCATGGGGGGAACGCAGCCTCATCCCGCTCGGTGGCGTCGGCCTCACCCGCTGGTTGGACGCCGTCGAGACGTCCCTGTCCGGTGACGGCCGCGGCCTGGGCGTGGCACTGGCCCGGGCGGGGGTCGGGCAGGTCCTCGTCCGCAACGATCTCGCCGACAGCAACTGGGACGTCCCCCCGTCCACCGACGAGATCCACCAGGCGCTGGTGGCCGGGGGGCTGCGTCCGGCCGCGACGTTCGGACCGCTGGTGATCGGGCGGGCCGGGGACCGTGAGCGGGTGCTGCCGGTGAACCGGCGACGCCCGATCGGCCAGGCACCGGCGCTGGAGGTGTGGACGGTGCCCGGCGGGGCGCGTCAGGTGCAGGCCTATCCGGCCGGTGACACGCTGGTCGTCGCCGGGGGTCCGGAGGCGGCGGTCACGCTCGCCGCACACGGCCTGCTACCCCCCGACCGGGCCATGATCCTGGCCGAGGACCTCGGGGATCCGCGTGCCGCGAGCACCGGGAAGCCGGGCACGGTGGTCGCCTCCGCCCCGCTCACCCCGCCGGCCACGGTCCTGTCCGCGACCACCGGCCTCGCCATCACCGACACGTTCACCCGCCGTGACCAGAGCTTCGGCGTGGTCCACAGCTCACCGTCCTACCTGCTCGGACCGGACGAGTGGGCCGCCGGCGCCACCCGGGCGCCCCGCGAGTGGACCGACCGTCCACCCGCCGGCCATCAGACCGTCGGTGGCTACCTCGACGGAAAATCCGTCACCGCGTCGTCGTACGGCTATCTGCTGCGGGCGGCCCCCGAACTCGGCCCGGCCAGCGCCGTCGACGGCCTGCCCCACACCGGGTGGACGGCCCGGCCGGACCCGCGCACCGGGTCGGAGGGCGCCTGGCTGCGCGTCGATGTCGGCACGCCGCTGCGCGTGCCCTACCTGGTGGTCGCGCTGCTCGCCGAGACACCGCGCCGTCCGGTGGCCCGCACGATCACGGTGACCTCCGCCGCGGGCTCGGTGGACACGTCGGTGGCCGCCACCGACCATCCGCAGTACCTGGCGGTGCCCGCCGGGCCGAGTTCCTGGTACCAGGTGACCCTGCGCGACGTGACCCGCGGTGATGGTGAGCTTCTGGGCGCCGGCATCCGCGAACTGGCCGTTCCCGGGCAGGGTTTCGTCCACTACGCGCAGGCGCCCACCGACGCCACCGCCCTGTTCGCGGCGGACCCCTCGACCGACCCCACCGGCCGGACGGTTCCGGCTGGTCCCGTGCTGGTGGCCTTCGACCGAACCCGGGAGAACATCACCGAGCCGTTCAGCGTGTCGGAGGAGCAGCTGATCGTCCGACGCTTCAGCGTGCCCCGGGCGATGTCGTTCACCCTGGACGGCACCGTCACCGCCCTGCCGAGTCCGGCCACGGCGCCCAGACCCGCCGCCGCCCGGCGCGGCTGGGAGTGCGGCCAGGGTCCGGCCCTGGACCTGGACGGCGTCCGCTACCCGCTGCGGGTCGAGGGCACCACCTCCGACGTCGCCGACGGCCGACCGCTGCGCCTCACCGCCTGCACCCCGGACGGAACCGTGCCGCTGACCGCCGGCGCCCATCTGCTGCGCGTGGTCCGCGACGACTCCCTGCCGCTGCTCGTCGACACGATCACCCTGGTCGGAGGTGCCAACCCCGACCCCGACCCCGACCCCGACCCCGGGACCGTGGCTGGGACCGGGGCCAGGACCGTGCCTGTGGCTGGGACCGTGGGGACGGCTGGTGAGAAGGTGCGGTCGACGTCGGTCGGGCAGTGGACGGCGCAGCGGCGCACCGTCACGGTCGGCCCCGGCGGCCAGTCGTTCTTCGCCGTGCGCGAGAACGCGAACATCTCCTGGACAGCGTCGCTCAACGGCGTGGCCCTGGCCCCGGTCCGCCTGGACGGCTGGCAGCAGGGCTGGATCCTGCCAGCCGGCGCCGGCGGCACGATCGTCCTGACGAACCGGCCCGGCGAGTTCTACCGCACCTGCCTGCTCGTCGGCCTGGCGTGCGCCCTGGCCCTGCTCGCCGGCGCGTTGGTTCCCGGACGACGTCGACCGCGTCCATTCCCCAGACCGATGGCCCGTTCGGACGGTGCCGGCTCCAGGCTCGACGGCCGGTTCGGCCGGTTCGGCCGGCCTGGTTGGCTCGGTCGGTGTGGGTGGCTGCCTGACCGGTGGGGCGCGGTGGGACTGGCCACCCTGATCGTGGCCCTGGCGGCCGGGCCGTTGGCACTGATCGTCCCGCTGCTGGCGGTGGTCGCCCGCCGTCGTCCGCTGGCGCCGCCGTGGATCGCCGCCTGTGGCATCGTCGTCGCGGGTATCGCCGTCATCGTGCAGCCCGGCCTGCCACCGCGATCAGGTGCTGGTGCGTTCGGGGGATGGGCCCAGGCGGCCGGCACGGTCGCGTTCGCGGCGGTCCTCGCCGCGCTGGCGGCCTCCCCGCCGCAGTCGCCGCCCACCCCGGACCTCACCCCGGACCTCTATCCGGACCTCACCCCGGACCTGACATCGGTGGCGGCCGGCCTGGTCAGTCGTCCGTTGAGCCTGGCCGAACAGGTGCTGCTGGCCTCCGACCGCGCCGACACACCGATCGTCATCGCCCTGCTCGGGCGCACCGACGGCCACGTGGACGCCCACCGCCTGGCCGCCGCGACCATCGACGTGTTCGCCCGCCATCCGATCACCCGGTCGGAACTCGCCGACCCGGCCGGACACGGCGGATGGCGGATTCGCCCGCTGCCCCGACCCGCACCGGTCCACGAGACCGAGGCGGCCACCAGCGGCGAGGCCTGGCAGGCACTGGCCCGGCTGATGGGCGGTGGCATCGACCTGAACCGCGCCCCCCTGGCCCGCCTGCTCGTCGTCCACCATCGCGGCGGCGACTGGATCGGCCTGGTCGGGCACCACCTCGCCCTGGACGGCCGAAGCCTGCTGGCCATCCTGACCGAGACCCTGGCCGGCTACCCCGCTGCCCACCCGACGCGCCTGCCCGGCCCACCCGCCGAGCTCACCGCCGACCACCCCCAGGCCATCCACGATGCGCCGGAAACGGACCCGTCCCCGGTGGCGGCCCCGCCTGCGAGGCCGCCCGGGTCGGTGGAAGTCACGGTGAGCGGACGCGGCTCACCGCAGGCGCGGTGGTGGTGGCGGCGACGGTCACGGTCACGGTTCGTCGAGCCGATGGGCAGGCCGGGGGAACACGGCTTCGGCCTGGTACCGCAGGTGATCCCGGTACCCCGGCCGCCTCGCCTGCCCGACGGGCGGCTACCGACCGTCAACGACGTGCTGATCACCGCCGCCCATCTGGCCATCGGACGCTGGAACGCCGGCAGGGGCCGCGCCGACGACGTCCTGCGCGTCCGGATGGCACTGACCTCGGGCACCCCGACCGTGCTGGGCGGCCTGTCCAGCCGCTTCACGATCATCTCCAGTGACGCCGACGCCCGCGCCACACCGATGCGGCTGCTCGCCACCGTGATCGACCGGACCTCGACCGCCAAGACCCGGGTCGCGCGCACCTCCGCGTCGGCGCCGTCCGGCTCCGATGCCGCCCTGGTCGGCGGTGCCACCCGTCCCGCCGTCGCGTCGCTGACCATGGCACTGTCGAACGCGCTGTCCGCCGTGTTGCCACACCGGGGGCGGCCGGCCCTGCTGCGGCTGGCCGTCTCGGCGTCACGAGCGGCGCTGATGCCCAGCGCCGCGGTCAGCAACATCGGACGAGTCGGCACCGACCTCACCGTCGGCCCGGACGGCCCACGACTGCTCGACCTGCACCTGGCCGCCCCCGCCCGGATGCCCCAGGGCCTGGCCATCCACGTCGTGCGCATGGGCGACCAGATCCATCTGACGTTCAGCCATGCCCGCGAACTGTGGGACGACACCGCCGCCCGCACCTTCGCCGGCCTGTTCCGCGCCGCCGTCCTCGACCTCACCCACCCGGCCACCCCCCGAACCGCCCCGTACCCCACCACCGTGCGGACCCCGTTCCCGCCCGGCGCCCCAGCCCTCCCGTCCACCTCGGATGCCCCTGGCGGCTCGCCGCCCCTGGCGGACAGCAGGACCTCCGGCCGATGACACAGCCAGCACAGCCAGCACGACCGGTGCGGCCGGCACGGCGGGAACTGGTGGTCGAGCTGCTGCGCGGGCCGATGCTGCTGGCGGTCGCGGGTGGGGTGGCCAACGGGCTCAACCTGGTGATGAACCTGGTGCTCGCCCGGGTGCTCGACCCGTCCGGCTATGGCGCCGTGGTCGTGCAGACGAACATCTACCTCGTGCTGGCGGTGGTGGGCACCGCCGTGCTCACCGCGGTCGTGCGCCGGGATCTGGCCCCCAGCAGCATTCCCGGACGGGCCCGCATCGCCTGGATTCGGCGGTTGCGGGCGGCGACCGCGTCCATGGCACTGGTCGCGGCGGGGATCGCGGTCGTGGCCTGCCGGCCGGTCGCGGCGCTGCTGTCCTACCCGCATCCGGTCGCGATCGCCGAGGCCGGTGTGGCCGCCGGACTGTGGCTGGCGGTCTGCGTGGAGCGGGGCCTGCTCCAGGCGCGCGGGAACTATCCGGGACTCGCCTGGAACATGGTGTACGAAACGGTCCTGCGGGTCGCCGTCATCATCGTCGCGGCCTGCGCGGGCCTCGGCGTGGACGGCGCCGGCCTCGGACTGCTCGTCGGCGCCCTCGCCGCCACCTCCGCCGCCCGCACCACGGTCTCCCGCACCTCGACCTCCCGCACCTCGACCTCCCGCACCTCGACCTCCCGCACCTCGACCTCCCGCACCTCGGTGGACGCCCGCACCTCGGACACCCACGCCGCGCCCGACCACGCCCGGTCCGAGCATGTGCGCTCCGAGGTACAGGGGCGGCGCACGCGCCGGGTGCTGCTGGCGGACTCGTCGGTGGCGCTGGCGACCCTGATGCCGTTGGCGCTGCTCCAGAACGTCGATGTCGTCCTGGTCGGATGGCGCGATCCGGAGGCGGCGGGCAGCTACGCGGCGATCTCCACAACCTGCAAGATCCCGGTGTTCGTCGGGTTGGCGGTGGCGAACTACCTGCTGGCCGAGGCGGCCCGGCGGCGCCGGGAGGGACGCACGGCCTACGCGGCACTGGCCCTGGCGATGATCATCGTGGTGGTGCCGGGGCTGCTGCTGTCCGCGGCGGGTGCGGTGGCGGGGCGCCCGCTGCTGTCGTTGTTGTTCGGGTCCCGGTTGGCGGCGGCGTCCGGGGTCCTGTGGGTGCTGGCGCTGGCGACGACGTTCCTCGCCGCGACCCTGCTGTTCGCGACCTATCTGCTCGGTGTCGGTGATCGGGGGATCGTCTGGGTGCTGGCGGTGTGCACGCCGACGTCCACCGTGGTCGTGGCCGTCTTCGCCGACGAGATCACCTCGACGGTCCTCGCCCTGCTCGGCTGCCAGGCCGGCACCGCTCTCCTCGCCGGCATCCTGGTCGCCCGGGCGCACCGGCCCGGCCGGCCCGCCTCGCCCCGCCGCCGGGCCCCGAGCTCGCTGCGAACCTATCCGTCGGACACACCCACGCCCCCTGCCCTGCGGGGACGCCCCCTGGTCGCGGAGCCGTCCGGTCAGGCGCGGGAACCGCACCTACCCTGAGCGGTGCCGCCTGTGGCCGCGCGATGACACTGCTCCGCGGATGCCCGACGGATGCCCGGATGCCCGGGTGCCCGGTCTAGTGGGCGGCGGGGGCGAGTTCGGCGAGCTGGACGCGGACCCAGGCCGTCACGTCGGTGGCGGTGGGATCGGTGGCCAGGGAGGTGAACAGGACCGGACGGGTGCCGCGGGCGACGGCGGCGTCACGGGCCATCACACCAAGGTCGGCGCCGACCAGCGGAGCGAGATCGGTCTTGTTGATGACGAGCAGGTCGCTGCTGGTCACACCCGGACCGCCCTTGCGCGGCACCTTGTCGCCGCCGGCGACGTCCACGACGAAGATCTGCCGGTCGATCAGACCGTAGCTGAACGTGGCGGTCAGGTTGTCGCCGCCGGATTCCACCAGCACCAGATCGAGTGGACCGGTCTCGGCCTCGAGATCCTCGACGGTGTCGAGGTTCGCGCTGATGTCGTCGCGGATCGCGGTGTGCGGGCAGCAGCCGGTCTCCACCGCCCGGATGCGCCCGGGGTCGAGCACACCCGCCCGCCGCAGGAAGTCCGCGTCCTCGGTGGTGTAGATGTCGTTGGTGACCACGCCGAGGCGCAGGCTCCCCGACAGCGCCCGGCACAGCGCCGCGACCAGCGCCGTCTTACCGCTGCCGACCGGCCCGCCGATCCCGATCCGCGGCGCGCGACCCGCGTCCACCGACCCCGGCCGAGCGCTGGAACCGACGCCGACGCCGACACCGGCTGGGCTGCCGGCGGGCAGGGCATCGCTGTGATCGTGGCCGAGATGCATCCTGGGGGTCCTCCCGATTCAGGCCGCGGTCGGGGTCAGGGTCACCGGGACGCCGAGCTGCGCCCGCTCAAGATAGGCGCCGGGCATCGCGGCCAGATCCGGCGGGGACGGCGGCGCACCCGCCCGCACCAGCAGGTCACCGAGCGCGGCGATCATCACCCCGTTGTCGGTGCAGCGACGCCGGGCCGGTACCCGCAGCCGAATCCCCGCCGCCGCACAGCGGGACGCGGCGACCTCCCGCAGCCGGCTGTTCGCCGCCACCCCACCGACGATCAGCAGATCGGCGATGCCCCGGTCGCGGCACGCCCGGATCGCCTTCGCGGTGAGCACGTCGACCACCGCCTCCTGAAACGACGCGATCACATCCCCGGACGCCACCCCCGAATCCGGATGCGATTCGGCCCAGCGGGCCACCGCCGTCTTCAACCCGGAGAACGAGAACGTGTACGGCGCATCGTTTCGCCCCAGCAACGGACGGGGAAACGCCAGCGCCGTCGGATCATGCCCGGCCGCCCCCCGGTCGACCGCCGGCCCCCCCGGATAGGACAGCCCCAGTACCCGCGCGACCTTGTCGAAACACTCACCCGCCGCGTCATCCAACGTGTCCCCAAGATGGACGATCGGATCGCGCGCCAGGTCCCCGACCTGCAACAACGACGTGTGCCCACCCGAGACGATCAACGCGATCAGCGGATTCGGCAGCGGCTGCCCATCCACCAGGTCCGCCGCCAGATGCCCGGCGAGATGATGCACCCCGTACAACGGCACGCCCAACGCCGTCGCATACGCCTTCGCCGCGGAAACCCCCACATGCAACGCGGTGGCCAACCCCGGCCCCGCCGTCACCGCCACCGCCCCGATATCGGACGCCGCCATCCCCGCCGACGCCAACGCCGCCCGCACACACGGCACGATCGCCTGCACATGCGCCCGCGCCGCTATCTCCGGCACCACCCCGCCATAGCGGGCGTGCTCATCCATACTCGTCGACAGCGCCTCGCCCAGCAGCACCCCGTCCCGCACCAGACCAACCCCGGTCTCGTCGCACGACGTCTCAATTCCCAGGACCACCGGGCCCTGCTGCGCAGGCATCTCCCGCGGCCTCCTTCTTACCCCTGACTCGCCACCGCACCTTTCGCGTGCGACGTTCGCACGGGACATGCCCACCGCGCGCCGACGCCGCCGCTTCTCAGCTTTCAGCCTACGCCGGTCGGATGGCCGCGCCCGTACCCACGTTCGGCTGGTCGCCGCAGGTCCGGCACACTCCCGTCAGCGCCGCGTGATCCGGTTGCAGCTGGAAACCGGTGGTGCGGGCGAGCCGTTCGGCGACCTCGTCCAGCAGATCAGCCGGGACGTCCTGGATCGCGCCGCAGCGCCGGCAGCGCACATGCAGATGCGTCTCACCGGTCAACCCCGCCGCCAGGTGATAGACCACCGGCCCGTGCGCCGGATGGACATGCGTCACGAGCCCCAGCTCACCCAGGGTCTCCACCGCCCGGTAGACGGTCGTGCGGTGCAGCCCCGGGACGATCAGATCCGCCCTGGCCAGCACATCCTCGACGCACAGATGATCGGCTGTCTCCGCCAGCACCCGCAGCACCGCTCGCCGCGCCGGTGTCACCCGCTCACCCAGCACCCGCAGCCGCGCCACTCCCGCCTCCGCCGCGTCCACCTTTACCACCCTACGAGTGGCCGGGTGGGACGTTCGGGGCCGGGTGGGCGTGTGCCGAGGGTTGTGCGGTGGCATGCCGAGGGTTGTTGGGTGTTCGGGCCGGTCGAATCCCGAACATGCCTCGGCATGTCGACGGGGGAATGATCATCTGGCGTCGGTGGTCGATGGCCACTTCCTGGTTGTGGGTTGTGTTGTGACACAGTGTCCACATGGCCGTGCTTCCGATCCGCACCGTCGGCGACCCGGTGCTGCGCACTCCGGCGGTGCCCGTCACGACGTTCGATGCGGCGCTGGCACGCCTGGTCGAGGACATGATCGAGACCATGTACGCGGCGCCGGGCGTGGGACTCGCGGCGCCACAGGTCGGCGTCGGGCTGCGGATCTTCGTCTACGACGTCGGCTACAGCCCGGGTGATCCAGCTGTGCCGCGGCACCCGCGCGTGGTCGTCAACCCCGTCCTCACCCTCGACGAGGAGAGACCCGCTGGCGAGGAGACGTCCGCCAGCGGGGGGGCGTCCGCCGGCGAGGGGACGGGAGCCAGCGAGGAGGCGTCCGCCGGCGAGGGGACGGGCGCCAGCGGGGCTGTGGACGTCGGCGAGGCCGACGACATCGGCGGGGCCGAGGACGTTGAGGACGCCGAGCGGGCGCGGGAGCGGGGGGTGGCCGAGGGCTGTCTGTCGGTGCCGGGGCTGTACTTCCCGACGCCGCGGGCCTGGCGGGCGACGGTGCGCGGGGTGGACGTGTCGGGGGAGCCGGTGGAGTACACCGGGCAGGGGCTGGCCGCCCGCTGTTTCCAGCATGAGTGCGACCACCTCGACGGGATTCTCTATCTGAGTCGGCTGACCGGTGCGGCGCGGGTCGCGGCGGTGCGTGCGCTGCGGGAGGCGTTGCCGGCTCCAGGTGACGGGCAGTCCGCGGGGTCCGCGTCCGCGCAGGCTGGGCAGGGGGCGTCCGCGTTCGGCCGATCGTGAGCCAGCACCGTCCGTCCGCGGTGTTCGTGGGGTGGTGCCGTCCGCTCGTGATGGTGGGGTGCTGCCGTGTCCGGGCGGGCGAGAGGCGACGGGGTTCGCCCGGTCATGACATCCTGGTCGGCCACGGCAGAAGTTATGGGAATGCGGGATGGACGAGTCACGCACGAGCCAGAGTCAGAGTCACCAGAGTCCGAGTCACCAGGTTCCGAGTCACCAGGTTCCGAGTCAGACGGGAGTGGCCGCGGTGAGCGACATCTCCGGCGGGCCGTACAAGCGGCCGTTCCGGTTCAACATCCAGTGTTCGTCGCCGGAGCAGGTGGATGCCCGGTCGTGGGCGGCGCTGGCACGGCGGGTGGAGGACCTGGGCTTCGCGACGCTCACCGTGTCCGACCATCTGGACGAGCAGGTCGCGCCGATCGCGTCGCTGATGGCAGCCGCCGACGCCACGACCACACTGCGCATCGGGTCGATGGTGTTCAGCAATGACTACCGGCATCCGGTGGTGCTCGCGAAGGAGGCGGCGACTCTCGACGCGCTGTCCGGCGGGCGGTTCGAGCTGGGCCTGGGCGCCGGCTGGATGACGTCCGACTACCAGCGCGCGGGGCTCACCCTCGACCCGCCGGGCGTGCGGATCGCACGGTTGGCCGAGGCGCTCACCGTCATCAAGGGGATGTTCGCCGACGCCCCGCTCACCCACACCGGCACGTTCTACCAGGTGAACGGGCTCAACGGCACGCCGAAGCCGGTGCAGCGTCCCCATCCGCCGATCGTCATCGGGGGTGGCGGGCGGCGGATGCTGACGCTGGCCGCCCGCGAGGCCGACATCATCGGTCTGAACATGAACATGGCCAGCGGGGTGATCGACTCCTCGCTCGGGGCGAACGCGACGACGGACGCCACCGAGGAGAAGGTCGGCTGGATTCGTGAGGCGGCCGGCGCGCGCTGGGACGAGCTGACGTTGCAGGTCCGCGTGCACATGGTGGTGGTGACCGAGGATCGGGAGTCGGTCGCCGCGCTGCTGGCCTCGGGTTTCGGCCTGACCACCGAGCAGGCCCTGACCACACCGCACGCGCTGTGCGGGTCGGTCGACGAGATCTGCGACGCCCTCGTCGAACGGCGTGAACGTTTCGGCATCAGCACCATCGGCGTCGCCCTCGACGCCCTGGACGCCCTCACCCCCGTCGTCGCCCGCCTCGCCGGCACCTGAACCCCGCAGCACCCGAACCCCGCAGCACCCGAACCCCGCAGCACCCGAACCCCGCAGAGCCCGTCCCGTCCGTCGTCTGTCGAGGAGTCACCGTTGGTCGAGCACATGAAGTGGTGGGGCTGGGGCCGGGAGAGCGTGTCGTTCTCGCCCGCCGACAAGCCGGCGCTGGCACCGTTCATCCGCAAGCACATCGGGCTGGACGTGACCCGCCCGCCCGCGCAGGCCCCGGCGTTCGCCGACCTCGACATCGCCGACCCGATCCTGCCGGACGCCCTGCGCGACGCGCTGACGGCCGCCGTCGGCGCCGAGCACGTGCACACCGAGACCCTCGAACGGGTCGTGCACGCCTACGGCAAAAGCCTGCGTGACCTGGTCCGGGTCCGCGGCGGTGACCTCGGACGCCTCCCCGACGCGGTGGTCTACCCGGGTGGCGAGGACGAGGTGCGCGCGGTGCTCACCGCCGCGATCGACGCCGACGCGGTCGTCATCCCGTTCGGCGGCGGGACGAACATCTCCGGCAGCCTGGAGGCTCCGCGCGGTGAGATCCGCCCGGTGCTGTCCGTGGACCTCGGACGCCTCGACCGCGTCCTGGACATCGACACCGACGCGCGGCTGGCCCGCATCCAGGCCGGTGCGCTCGGTCCGGACCTCGAAGCGCAGCTGAACGCCCTGGGCTGGACACTCGGCCACTTCCCCGACAGCTTCAGCCACTCCACCCTCGGCGGCTGGATCGCGACCCGCTCGTCCGGCATGCAGTCGGACAAGTACGGCGACATCGCGGACATCACCAAGGCCGTGCGGGTCGTCACCCCCGCGGGTGTGCTCGCGACCCGGGCGGTGCCGAGCCAGTCCACCGGACCGAGCGTGCGGGAGATGATCCTCGGCAGCGAGGGTCGACTCGGCATCATCACCGAGGCCACCGTGCAGGTCCACCGGGTGCCCGAGGAACGCACCATCCTCGGCTACTTCTTCCCCACCTGGGACGAGGCGCTGCTCGCCATGCGCGAGATCGCCGAGAGCGAGGCGGCCCCCAGCGTCACCCGCGTCGCCGACCCCGGCGAGACCCGTTTCTCGCTGGCGACCAGCAAGAAGGGTTCGGCGGTCACGGCGCTGGTCTCCAGGGGACTCAAGCAGTACCTGGCCCGGGTGAAGCACTTCGACCTCGAGCGGATGTGCCTGTCGTTCATCGGCTTCGAGGGCTCATCCGGCCATGTGCGCACCCAGCGCAAGCTCGTCGGTGACATCGTCAAGCGCCACGGCGGGGTGTGTGTCGGCACCGGCCCCGGGCAGCTCTACGACCAGAAGAAGTTCGACACCCCCTACATCCGCGACTTCCTGCTCGGCCAGGGCGCCCTCGCGGACGTCTCGGAGACCGCCACCAGCTGGTCGCAGCTCGCCTCCCTCTACACCGGGGTGGTCGCCCGGGCCCACAAGACGTTCGACGAGATCGGCGTCCAGGGCTGGATCATGGCGCACCTGTCCCACTCGTACCATTCCGGCGCCTGCCTCTACTTCACCTTCGCCTTCGCCTCCCCGGTGACCCTGGACGGCCTCGAACGCTACGACGCGGTGAAGTCCGCGATCCAGCAGGGCTTCATCGACCTCGGTGGCACCCTGTCGCACCATCACGCCGTCGGCCTCGAGCACGCCCCCTGGCTCGCCGACGACATCTCCCCGGCCGGCGTCTCGCTGGTCACGGCCCTGTTCGATGGCATCGACCCCGGCCACAACCTCAACCCCGGCAAGATCATCCCGTCTGTCGTTCCCGGACCGGCCGCCGACTAGATGCGCACGCTGCTGGTGGTCGGGATCGGCGCGGGTGATCCCGACCAGCTCACGTTGCAGGCGGTGCGGGCCCTGGAACGCACGGACGTCTTCTTCGTCCTCGACAAGGGTCCCGCCGCCGGCGACCTGACCGCACTGCGCCGCGAGATCCTCGACCGTCACCTCGGCGAGGGCACCTACCGTCTCGTCGAAGCCCCCGACCCGCCGCGTGACCGCACCCCCTCCGACGACCGCAGCACCGCCGGGCGCGCCGCCTACGCCGTCGCCGTCGACGACTGGCACGCCCGGCGCGCCGCCCTGTACGAGGCGATGTTCCTCGACGAACTGGACGACGAGGGCACCGGCGCGTTCCTGGTCTGGGGCGACCCGTCGCTCTACGACAGCACCCTGCGCATCCTCGAACGCGTCGCAGCCCGCGGCAAGGTCGCCTTCGAACACCAGGTGATCCCCGGTATCTCCAGCGTGCAGGCCCTCGCCGCCGCCCACCGCCTGGTACTCAACGGCATCGGCACCCCGGTGACCATCACCACCGGTCGCCGCCTGGCCGAATCCGGCTTCCCCCCGGACGTCGACGACCTCGTCGTCATGCTCGACGGCGACACCGCCTTCACCACCCTGACCAGCACCCACGCCGACGCCGAGGCCGACCTCCACATCTACTGGGGCGCCTACCTCGGCACCGACGACGAACTGCTCATCCACGGCCCCCTGCCCGACGTCGCCGCCACCATCACCCGCACCCGCGCCGACGCCCGCCACCGCAAGGGTTGGATCATGGACATCTACCTCCTGCGCCGCACCCCCCGCTAACCACCCCCACCACGCTCCGCCACACCCCGGGGCCGCCCCCAGGGCAAGATCCGCCTACGCGGGTCGTCGTGGGGGGCATATCGGACACGAACACCCCCACAACGACCCGTGTGCATCCTGCACACCCGCAGCCCTCGGCGGCGGCGTCACGGACCGTGGCCATAGGTGCGATCGTGGGCGGATGGCGGATGGCGGATGGCGGATGGCGGATGGCGGGGCCGGGCGGCCGGTGGTCGTGGTGCGGCCGGTTCCGAAGCCCTGATCGCCTGCTGGATGATGGACGTCCGCCGGCCGCATCGCCGACGGCCGTAGTGGCGTCTGACCGGCCCGGTGTTTGACAGAACCGGCGATCGTCCGCACCTTCGACCGGCGAGAGACAGTCGGGGGTTGCGCGCGTCACAGTCCTGCGTCACATTTTGGGCATGTGCCCAACGCCGGTAGCGCCCTACGTGCTGGATGCCGACTCCCACTGGTCCGAGCCCGCTGATCTGTTCAGCAGCCGTGCCCCGGCGGCCTACCGGGACCGTCTCCCGAGGGTCGTGGAGGTGGACGGCGTCCGTCAGTGGATCTTCGACGGGAAGCCGATGGGCGCCTTCATCGCCGGGGCGGTGATCGGCCGTGACGGCCAGAAGTCGGCGTCGGCCACGGTGCTGCACGAATGGACCGTCGACGACGTCCACGTCGGCGCCCACGACCCCGTCGAGCGGCTCAGGGTGCTGGACGAGGCCGGCATCGACGCCCAGGTCATCTTCCCGTCCACGATCGGGCTGGGCGGCCAGGACCTCGCCACCGCGGACCAGTCCCTGGCCCGCCTCGCCGTCGAGGTCTACAACGACGGGATGGCCGACATCCAACGGGAGTCCGGCAACCGGCTGCTGCCGTTGCCGCTCATGCCGGCGTGGGACATCAGGTCCTGCGTGCGGGAGGTCGCCCGGGTGGCCGAGCTCGGCGCGCGCGGCGTCAACATGACCTCCGACCCGCAGGATCTCGGCGCCCCGGACCTCGCCAGCCGCGAGTGGGACCCCTTCTGGGCGGCGTGTGCCGAGCACCGGCTGCCGGTGCACTTCCACATCGGCGCCAGCGTCACCGCGATGACGTTCTACGGGAAGTACCCGTGGGCGTCGCAGACGGAGAGCACCAAGCTCGCGATCGGCGGCGGCCTGCTGTTCATCGGCAACGCCCGGGTGGTCACGAACCTGATCCTCGCGGGCATCTTCGACCGGCACCCGGAGCTTCGTACCGTCTCCGTCGAGAGCGGGGTGGGCTGGATCCCGTTCATCCTGGAGACCCTCGACTACGAGATGGCGGAGAACGCCCAGGCGGACCTCGCGAAGCTCAAGCGCAGGCCGTCGGAGTACTTCCGCACCAACATCTACGCCACCTTCTGGTTCGAACGGGGCGGCAACAGGCTGGCCGACCTGATCGAGTCCGTCGGCGAGGACAACATCCTGTTCGAGACGGACTTCCCGCACCCGACCTGCCTCTACCCGGACCCGTTGCGGTCCGTCGCCGACAAGATGGCCACGCTTCCCGAAACCACCCGTAACAAGATCATGGGTGGTAACGGGAAGGCCCTCTACCGGCTCTGACCGTCCCGCGCGGCGCCGGCCACACGACCTCTGACCGACAGGACGGCATGGAGACAATCGGACACTGGATCGGTGGGAAACCGGTCGCCGGCGACGGCCGCGTCAGCCCCGTGTACAACCCGGCCACGGGGCGGCGCACCGCCGAGGTGACGCTGGCGACCGAGGCGGAGGTGGCCGACGCGGTCCGCGTCGCGTCCGCCGCCGCCACCGACTGGTCGCGGACGTCGCTCGCGCGGCGGGCCGGGCTGATGTTCCGGCTGCGGGAACTGGTCAGCGGCCACCAGTCGGAGCTGGCCGCGCTCATCACCCGTGAGCACGGCAAGGTCCGCTCCGACGCGCTGGGCGAGGTGGCCCGGGGCCTGGAGTGCGTGGAGTTCGCCTGCGCCATCCCGACCCTGCTGCGCGGGGAGTACAGCGCCGAGGCGTCCCGTGGGATCGACGTGCACACGGTGGCCCGGCCCCTCGGCGTGGTGGCGGGGATCACCCCGTTCAACTTTCCCGTCATGGTCCCGCTGTGGATGCTGGCCAACGCCGTCGCCTGCGGCAACACCTTCATCCTCAAACCGTCGGAGAAGGACCCCTCGGCGTCGCTGCTGCTCGCCGAGCTGGTCGCGCGCGCGGGCTTCCCCGAAGGTGTGGTCAACGTGCTCCAGGGCGATGCGCCGGCGGTGACGGGCCTGGTGGAACACCCCGACGTGGCCGCCGTGTCGTTCGTGGGCAGCACCCCGGTCGCCCGTCACATCTACGAGACCGGCACCCGCGCGGGCAAGCGGGTGCAGGCCCTCGGCGGCGCGAAGAACCACATGGTGGTCCTGCCGGACGCGGACCTCGGCGCCGCCGCCAACGCCGCGATCAACGCCGGCTACGGCTCGGCGGGGGAGCGGTGCATGGCGATCTCCGTGGTGGTGGCGGTCGGGTCCGTCGCCGACCCGCTGGTCGACGCGATCGCCGCCCGGATCCCGGACGTCGTCATCGGGCCGGGCGACCAGGAGACGTCGATGATGGGGCCGCTCATCACCGCGGAACACCGCGACCGGGTGCGGTCCTACGTGGCGGGCGCCGCGGGCGAGGGAGCCACCGTGGTGGTTGACGGTTCCCGGCCGCCGGCCGCCGTCGTGGCACCCGCCGTCGTGGCGCCCGGCGGTGGGGACGCGGGCGGTTTCTTCCTCGGCTGCTCGCTCGTCGACCAGGTCCGCCCGGGCATGCGGGTCTACGACGACGAGATCTTCGGGCCGGTTCTCGCCGTCGTGCGGGTGGACACCTACGACGAGGCCGTGGCGCTCGTCAACGCGAACCCGTACGGCAACGGCGTCGCCCTGTTCACCCGGGACGGCGGCGCGGCCCGCCAGTTCCAGCGCGACATCCAGGTGGGCATGGTCGGCATCAACGTGGCGATCCCGGTGCCCGTCGCCTGGCATTCGTTCGGCGGCTGGAAGGCGTCCCTGTTCGGTGACTCGCCCATCTACGGCCCGGAGGGTATCCGCTTCTACACCCGGCCCCAGGTGGTCACCTCCCGCTGGCCCGATCCCACCCCCGAGGCGATCGACCTCGGTTTTCCCATGAACCGCTGACGAGGCGGTCCCGAAACGTCAGGTAAGGGTGGTGCGCTGTGGCCGTGGCAACGGTGAACGGTCTATCGATCTCTTATGAGATCATCGGCTCGGGTCGGCCCTGGGTGATCACTCCGGGTGGCCGCTTCAGCAAGGACACCCCCGGTGTCCGCCAGCTCGCCGAGGAGCTTGCGGCCGCCGGCAACCAGGTGCTCCTCTGGGACCGGCCGAACACCGGCGCGTCGGACGTCTGCTTCACCGGGGAGTCGGAGTCGGCGATGCAGGCCGACGCGCTGGCCGGCCTGCTCACCCAGCTCGACCTGGCCCCCGCGGTGATCATCGGTGGTTCGGGGGGCTCCCGGGTGTCGCTGCTGACCGCCGCCCGCCATCCCAAGGTCGCCGCCGGTCTCGCCCTGTGGTGGATCAGCGGCGGGGTGCACGGCCTGCTGAGTATCGGCGTGCACTACTGCGGCGGATCGTTCGAGGCGGCCTGGGACGCCGGGATGGCCGGGGTCGCCGCGCTGCCCGAGTGGGCGCAGTCCCTGGAACGCAACCCCGGCAACCGGGCGCGGATCCTCGACCAGGACCGGGACGAGTTCCTCGCCACGATGGAACGCTGGCTGGCGGTGTACTGCCCCCGGGCCGACGAGGCCGTCCCCGGCCTACCCGACGCCGACGCCCGCGCGCTCGACCTCCCCACCCTGGTGTTTCGCAGCGGCGCCAGCGACCCTCACCACCGGCGGGAGACCACCGAACGGGTCGCCGCGACCCTGCCGCGGGCGCGCCTGGTCGAGCCGCCGTGGCCGGACACCGAATGGAACGACCGGCGGTCGTCCGCCGAGGCGGCGGGCGGCCTGTTCGTCCGCTGGCCGCTGCTCGCCCCGCACCTGCTCGCCTGGGCACGCGAGTCCGGCCTCGACTAGTACCCACAACCAGCACAAGTGCCGTTGCAGCACCAACCACCCCCCGCCCGTCCACCCCCCCGATCACCCTCCGCATCCAAAAGCATCCCACCCCACACGGCCCCCCCCCCCCCCCCCCCCCCCCCCCCCCCCCCCCCCCCCCCCCCCCCCCCCCCCCCCCCCCCCCCCCCCCCCCC
>NZ_JALKFW010000213.1:0-66700 GCF_023243055.1 Frankia sp. AgPm24
CCGCGCCACACAACTGATCATCCAGCCTGGATCACACCAGCTGACCAGCAGCAACACAGATCAGAGACTTCCCAAACGGACCCTAAGCGCCGGTTCGAGGTGGATGGGGGACGCGCCGCTCGGTGTGGGGCTGGTCCGTGCGCGACCGCGACATCCGCGGCGCGCCGCCGCGGATGTCGTCAGGCTTGGACATCGTGGCTCGCGCCGGTCCGGAGACGCGCCGTTGGCCTATGATTTTCGCGATGCGACTGGCGGCCTCGGTCGGATCCTCGTGCTCCCATACGCGGATCACCAGCCAGCCGGCCGAAGTGAGCTTCGCGTCTGTATCACGATCGCGCTCACGATTCGCGCTGATCTTCGCTGACCAAAATTCACTGTTCCGGCGTGCGGGCCGATAGTGCTCTGGACATCCGTGCCAGTAACAGCCATCGGAGAAGACGGCGACTTTGACTCCGGGGAACGATAGATCAGTGCGGCGACGGAGTCCCGGGAGCGGCGCGACGTCGACACGGTAGCGCAAGCCCAGCCCGTGAACGGCGGATCGTAAGGCGAGCTCAGGTTTGGTGTCTCTGCCTCGGTTAGCTCTCATCCCCGCGCGTACAGCCGGTGAACTCGCCCAGGAGCTGGTCGAGGCGTTGGGTGGGATGACGAGCCCACGCTCGAACGCCATCCGCCAAGCCACTGAGAGGTTTCGTGCCCTGCTGGTCTCCGACACCTCCCCGAGGTAGCGCACGGGTGAGCGTCTGCCGTCCGACCAGCGAATATACGCGCGAATTCGGCGAGTTTTGGGGAAGAGTTTCAGTTCAACCGATGCTCTGGCCGTCCGGCTGTCGCCGAGATCGACGATTCTCCGGCGCTGGCCGCCAGCGGCTCGGTCTTGTTCGGCGGTGCGCGCCGCACGGTCGAGGCCGGGCTTGCCCTTCCAAGCGCGAATCGGCGGTAGCCCCGGCTTCCACCTCCCCGACTTCGCTGGGTCTTGGCTAGTCACTCCTGCTTGGCCTCGCTCAGAATGGTCCGAACAGCGTCGGCGAAGACCCGGCCAAGCGCGACTGGAACGGCGTTGCCGAGCTGGCGCATTTGCTCGCCACGAGGCCCGGCTAGCTGCCAGCTATCGGGAAACGTCATGACTCGAGCGGCCTCGCGAACCGTCATGTAACGGTGGTCGCCGTTGTCTAGCAGCATGACTGACTCGCCGCCGGGTACGCCGTGAACTCCGGCCTTGACGGTCTTGGCTGGCCGGTCGAGTTCGTTAGGAGTATGACCTGGGTAGATTCGAGCGCCGGGCCATCCGATGTGGTCGCTGAAGCCACCCACGGCGATTTTATTTAGATCATCTTTAGTGATTGGGGGCAAGGGAGGTTGGTCGCCGATGCCCGCGAGCGCGTCTCGCAAGGTGCGCCAAGGTAGTAGCTTACCCTCGGTAGGTAGGTCGGCCGGTGTTCGTGCGATCCGGTCCATGACATTCCTTTTAACGCTGCCGGGGACGCTGGGATGCCGTCTCCAGTATGAACCGTCGAGCATCGACTCGTGCAGGCTCGCCTCCGAGTAGCGCGGCTGTACTAGCTCTCGAAAGCGGGAGAGATCGGCGTCTATGTCTCGACGAAAAGCGACAATTATCACGCGTTGACGAATTTGTGGGACGCCGTAGTCCGCCGCGTTCACGGGGAAGTGTTCGACGTCATATCGTTCATCCAGCTTGGTGGTTGAAGCCTCAAGTATTTCTTGTAGGAAATCGTCATGATGGCGCCATGAGTCGCCATCCGCTCGTTTCTCGAACGGCAAAGATAGTTCTCGTTTGATGTAGTCGAAGTACGGCCTGAATGATGGGCGCAGTAGCCCCCGGACGTTCTCGCAGATCACCGCCTTGGGTCGCATCTCGCGGATGGCCCGGAACATCTCCGGGAACCCATTACGCCCGTCCTCGTCGCCCTTGGCGATCCCGCCCAAGCTGAACGGCTGGCATGGGGGCCCGCCGGACAGAAGCTCGACCTTGCCTCGCAGGTAGTCGAACTCGACCTTGGCCACGTCTCCGGCCACCAGGGGTGCCGTTTTTTCGAACTCGCCAGGGATGGGCGGAGGTCGCTCGCTGTCCAGTTCGTGTCGGTGGGCCATGTCCTTGTTGTTCACCAAGGTCTCGCAGGCGTACTTCGCGAACTCATTGAGCAGGAGGGGGCGAAACCCCGCGTGCTTGATCGCCATGGCCAGGCCCCCGCCGCCGGCGAACAGTTCGACGCTCCTCGGGGTCTGTGCTGTGACCTGCGAGTTCTCGGTGGGCGCCATCCGAAAAGCGTACCGCGGAGTGGTCGATCTTGAAGCAGGGGTCATGGTTCGTGGGCGTAGGTTGGAGGGGCCCCTGCGGTCATCGACGATCGGGGCTTTACGCTGATCGGCATGATCCGGACCGTGCTGCGTCGAGGGGAGGCCGGATGACGCCGGACTCGGTCGCCGAGTTCACGCTGAGCATCACCAAGGCGCTGGCGGATCAGCTGGCCGAGGCCTTGGACTCGTTGGCTCCGTGCCCGCTCACCTCGCGGAACCTCGACGATCTCGAGGAGCGGCCGGGCGTGTACGTCCTCTTCCTGGATGGCCGCCGGGTCTACGTCGGCAAGGCCGAGAAGGCGCTACCCGGCAGGCTCGAGCAGCATCTCAGGAAGGTCTCCGGTCGCTCGGGCCTGTCGCTGGATCGGATGGGCTTCGTCTGTGTCTACGTCGACAAGGACATGGACTCCATCGCGCCCGAACGGATGCTCATCGCCAGGTATGGCTCCAGGGGCGGCGTCCCATGGAACAGTAACGGGTTCGGTAACAAGGATCCGGGTCGTCGACGTGATCACAGTCTGGTGAAGATCAATCATTTCGACGTCGAGTACTCCATCGATCTGGAGACCCCCGTCATCCTTTCGGCCGCTGAAGTGCCCGTCTGGACCGCGCTCCGGGATTTGAAGAAGACGCTGCCCTTCATCTTCCGATATGACACCAGCACTCAGGGGAAGGCAATCATGAAAGCCGCGAGCGTCGCGGTCTCTCCCGCGGCGACGACCTTCCGGGCAGTGATCGAAGAGATCATGCGGGTACTCCCCGCGGGATGGCAGACCACCGCGCTACCCGGCTACGCGATCCTCTACAGGGAGCGAGAGGCCGTCGAGTACCTGAGCGCCGCCGGTTATTGGCGCAAGGCCCAGAGCGGCGACGTGGTCTGGCGTGCGGGGGCGTCCCAGCATGATCCTTCCCGAGCGCCGATTCCAGTCGATAGCGAGACTGAACGGGGCGATGCGGAGCCGGGCGACGACGGTTAGGGTCTTGCTCGCCTCGCTCACCGTCCGCCGCGACGGACGGGATGGTTTGGCGCGGTCGCGGGCGTGCCCTGGGCGTCGGGGCTCGGGGGAGGGGTGATCTGTCGGGCCCAGGGGTGGGTGGGGGGCGAGTTCGGGGGGTGTTGGTGGGGGATCTGGGTGTGGGTCTCTCGAAGTTTTCTGGCTCGTCATGACCATGGTCCCGGTGGGGGCGGGCCTGGGGGTGGGGCCCGACCGGGCCAGAAGGTGGGAAAAAGTGCGGGATGTATCGATCCTGTCGTGGATGGGTGACCATGGGCTGGGCCTGGCGGTACCTGGGTCACAGGACGAACTGCCCAGGATCACGGTGTGATCTGTCGCGAGGGTGACCACCAAACTGCCCCCCAAGTGAGGGTTCATCCGGCCAAAATGGGTACGTGCAACGCATGGTTCGACGTCGTCGTCCTCAGTCCGCCCGCCACCGAGCGCGCCGTCGCGCGGCGCGCCGGATCGTGCTGCCCACGGCCACCTTCGTCACCGCGGGGATCGTCACTGTCGGCACGGCCTTCGCCTGTACCGGCTCCACCACCGGTGCGGCTGCGCGTCCGTCCGGGCTGGTCAAGTCCGGTGCGATCGTCGCGAGCTCCGTGCGCGCGGCGGACACGCTCGCGCCGTCGTCGACGGATGCGTCCGCCATCGCCCAGGCGGTGAAGAGCAGCGAGTACACCTCGGCCGTCCCCGCGGCTGACTACGAGGTGACCGGCACGCTCCTCGCCGCCAGCGACCCGACGTGGGCCTACACCGAACTACATCCGACCGTCCAGGACTACGACCGTGCGGAGGGTGTCCTGCACCGCACCTCCGGTGGCTGGCAGCTCGTCCAGCTCGGAACCTACGAGGTCGGCTGTGGTGTCGCGCCGACGGCGGTCCTCGACGACTTCGGCCTCGCATGCCCGCCCCCGGGCGCGGAGGACGACAGCGCGACGGAGGGCGCCGCCGCCGCGTAGCCATCCCCGAGCATCGAGCACCTGATCGCGGATGGTCGACGCCGAGGCACGCACAGATACGTACAGGCACGCACAGACACCGACGCCCCGCCGCGCTTCCTGCGCCGCGGGGCGTCAACGCGTGTGGTCCGAGCATGCGAGATACTTGCGCTGTCAAGCGTCGCCGCCGCCCCTGGCGGTACTACCGGGGCGATGGCGGACGACGGGGGACACGTGCTCCCGTCACATAACGTCCCGCCGCACGTCGTGGGACACAGCAGCGAGAGGTAAGCAACGTGCCAGTCACCGAGCTTGACGTCCAGACCCCCGACGGCGTGCTGGACGCCTACCTGCACACCCCGGACGGCGCGGCGGCCAGCGCGTCCCCGCTGCCGGTGGTGGTCTTCTACCCGGACGCGGGTGGGGTCCGGGACACCATGCACCAGATGGCCCAGCGGCTGGCCGACGAGGGATACGCGGTGGCGGTGGTGAACTACTACTACCGGCAGGGCAAGGTCTCGTTCGATCTGAACAGCACGTTCGCCGACCCGGACGCACGGACGCGGATCATGGCCGCGCTGGCGGGCGCCGATGGCGCGCTGGTCGCGCGGGACACCGCGCTGCTGCTCGACGCCCTGGCCACGCGCGGCGATGTGCGGGCGGACCGGGTGGGCGTGGTGGGGTACTGCCGGGGCGGCAACCTGGCGTTCACCCTCGCCGGGGCGGTGCCGCGGCGGGTCGCGGTCGCCGCGTCGATCCACGGCGGGAGCATCGCCACCGACGCGCCGAACAGCCCGCATCTCAACGCCGACCAGATCCAGGGGGCGCTCTACTTCGCTGTCGCCACCGACGATCCGCACTGCACCCTCGAGCAGCAGGAGCTGCTGACCACGGCGCTGGACAAGGCCGGTGTCCGCTACGAGCTCGATCGTTACGACGCCGCCCACGGGTTCGCCGTCCCCGACCACACCGCCCCCTACGACCCGGCCGCCGCCGAGCTGCACTGGCAGAGGATCACCGCGTTGTTCGCCCGCGAACTCCCACGCTGAGCGGGCGTGTCGCGCTGAGCCGGGCTGAGCCGCGGTGACCGGCCTGGCCGCCTGGCTGTCAGGGACGGTAGATGATGTCCCACAGGCGGGCGGTCATGTCGGTGCTGGTGGTGGCGAGCAGCAGACCGAACGGCGCGAAGGCGCAGCTTATGACGGTGCTGGAGTGGCCGGCGAGGGTGGCGACCGCGGAGCCGGTGGCGACATCCCACAACAGGGCGGTGTCGTCGGTGCTGGCGGTGGCCAGCAGTTTGCCGTCGGGGGAGAAGGCGCAGCTCTGCGCCGAGCCGGGCAGGGTGGCGACGGTGGAGCCGTTGGACGTGTCGGTCAGCCGGGTGCCCTCGTTACCGGCGGTCGCGAGCAGGGCGCCGTCGGGGGAGAAGGCGCAGCCACCGGTGAAGTTGGTGTGGCCGGGCAGGCTCATGATGATCTCGCCGACGGAGACGTCCCACAGCAGGGTGGATTCGGCGCCGGCACTGACCAGCAGGCGCCCGTCGGGGGAGAACGCGCAGCCGTAGACGGTGCCACGGTGACCGTCGAGGGTGGCGATGTTCTTGCCGGACACCGCGCCCCACAGCCGGACGGTGCGGTCGGTGCCGGTGGTCGCGACGAGGCTGCCGTCGGGGGAGAACGCGCAGCCGTAGACGGGGCCGCGGTGGCCGGTCAGTGTCACCGCCTGGCGGCCGGTGGCGACATCCCACACGCGGGCGGTCTTGTCACTGCCGGTGGTGGCGAGCAGCCGGCCGTCGGGGGAGAACGCGCAGTCGTGGATGAGGATGCTCTTGCGGCCGCTGAGCGTGAGGGCGGTGCGGCCGGTGGCGACATCCCACAGCCGGGTGCCGTCCTTGCTGGTGGTGGCGAGCCAGTGGCCGTCGGGGGAGAACGCGGCCGAGGTGACGTCGCGCTCGTGGCCCTTCAGCGTCGCGCGGGCGGTGACCTCCACCTGATGGGACGGGCGGGTGCTGCGTTCGAAACCGCGCAGATCCGCCCCGCTACCGGCGCCGGTGGCACCGAGCAGCGGGGCCGGGCCGGACGGGAGCGTGGTGGCCAGCCAGTCGGCGTCGCGCACCGGCGTGCCGGGTTCGGCGTGGGTGTGCAGGAGGCTGCCGGGGGCGTCCATCGCCAGGTCGAACAGGGAACCGTCGGTCAGCCGGACCCGGGCGAGCACGGCGCCGGCGTCGTAGCGCTCGCCGGGTTCGACCAGCCAGCGCACCATCGTCGCCCGGGCACCGGGGATATCCCACCGGGCCGGGACGAGCACCGGGTTCGGCCGTGCCGCCGTGGTCCGCCGGGTCGACACCGACGACGCCCACGCCGCCGCGCCGAGCACCACGGCGAGTTCCGGATCGACCGGGGTGTAGATCTGGGTGGTCGGCCACGCGGTGCCGACCCCGAGCCGCCCGGTGAGAATGTCGGTGACCACCGGGATATGCGCGCTGCCGCCCACCGACAGCACCCCGCCGAGCTTCTCCGGCCCGTACCCGCCGGCCTCCAGCAGATGCTGGCAGCAGGCCATGGTGCGGGCGAGTGTCGGCGAGGCGAGCTGGGTGAACCGATCGCGGCGCATGCTGACCAGCAGGCCCGCCGGGCTGAACACATCCTCGACCGAGGCGATGTCGCTGAGCTGGTGCTTGACCGCGCGGGCGAAGTCGAGCAGCTCGTGGCGGGTGCGGCTGGCCGTCGTCTGGTACATCTCGCCGCTGCCCGGCGGGTTCAGCAGCGGCTCGAGCCCCGGGCCGTACAGGCCGAGGATCTCGTCGAACAGGATCTGATCGAGATCACGCCCGCCGCAGTCGTGCAGCGCGGAATGACTGAGCATCTCGTGCCGACCGTCGGCGCCGACCTCGATCAACGCGCCTTCGAACGTGCCGCCGCCAAGGTCGTAGACGAGCATCAGCGTGCCCGGCTCGGGCTGGGTGCCATCCAGCGGCGACCAGGCCGCCGCCAACGGTTCGGCCAGCAGGTCGACGTCGACGAACCCCGCCGCCTCCGCTGCCGCGATCATGATCCGCCGCAGTGGCCCGGACGGATCGTAACTGGCCGGTACGGTGACGACCGCCCTGGTCAGCCGCTCTCCGCCGCCGCCCCCGGCACTCGCCCCGCCAGCACCGTTACTACCGCCACCGCTGCTACCACCGCCGTTGAGCTGGAGCTCCGCCTCGGCCTTCAGCGTGCTGATGACCGCTGTGACCAGGGCGCGCGGCGGATACCCGCGCCCATCCAGCCCGACCGCGGCATCCCGCGCCAGATCGCGTTTGATCTCGCCGCGGTAGGCCGCCGGCCAGATCCGTTTGCGTCGCTCGGCGAGGGTGCCGACGATCAGATTTCCCCCGTCGGCGAAGACCGACGCCGGCCAGTTCGCCGACCCGCTGGCCGGCTCACGCACCAACTCGATGCGCCCCTCGATGGCCAGCGCGGCCCTGGCACTGCAGGTGCCGTAGTCGATCGCGAGGATCGGCTCGCCCACGGCACCCCCTGTCCACGTTTTCCGGTGGGCAGATCGTAGCGGCGACCACCGACACGACGTCGGCACCCTCACCAAACTCGCCGACAACGGGACGCTTCGTTCGACACCGGTCGCCGCTGGTGAGCAACCGTCAACATCGGCCGCCCCTCGGGACCCTCGATCCCGGCCGGGCCGGGCCGGTCGTCCCGAACGTCAATCCAGGATCGCCATCGCCGTCGCTGTCGCCGTCGCTGTCGCCGTCGCCGTCGAGTGTCGGCGGGCCGCCGGTCTCCCCCGTAGGACCGGCGGCCCGAGGAACCACACCGGTGCGCCCCCGTACGACTCCGAGCCACCCCACGTTTCCCCCGACGAGGCAGCCCGATCACCGCCGCACCGGTGTGATCCCCTGGTTCCATCCTGTGGTCCCGTGCCGCCGGACGCTATCCCCCATTCATCGGGGGAAATCGCGGTCGCCGGGTGCGGCCTGACGGCCATGTGGCCGGGAACGGTCGAAGATCCACGCGAGCTGGCGGGGATGGCGCCAGCGGGTGGGATGCCAGGGGGGTGGGCGCAGGGAGTCGGCGGTCCGGGCGAGGAGTGCGAGCTGGTCTGCGACCAGGTGGCTGAGCTCGGCCACCTGGTCGGCGGGCAACGTGGCGTCATCCCCGGGGGAGAGGCGTAGTCGTGCGACGGCCATGCCACGGTGGAAGACGCGCGTGACGCCCGAGGCCAGGCCGCCGGCGATGAGGTCGGGCGGACGGTGGGACGGGTCCGCGGAGGCGGGCGTGACGTCCAGGGCACGGGGGAGGGTGGCGGCCAGCTTGGCGGCGAGTGTGGCGGAGGCCAGCAGCCAACGTTCGTCGTCGACGCGGTAGAGGCGGGCATCTGGTGGCCCAAGCCAGATGGCGTGGCCGTAGCTTCGGGCGCCCGCGATGCCGCTACCGGGTTGAGCCCCCGGGGCCGGGCCGGCGGCTGTCAGGTCGGGGGCGCGGATGCGGGTCATGTTCACGGGCAGTGCGGCGGTGCTCAGGAACGAGGCGAAGAAGGCGGCGAGCCGCCGGTCGGACCTGCTGCGACCGTCCTTTCCCCGCCCCCCGGTTCCCATTGTGACGAGGGTGTGGGGCGCGATGCCCGTCCGCAATCCCGCAGAAGTAAGGGGGCCGGACGGACGGGGGTGGGCCGCCGGTGGGTGCGAAAGGTCAGTGGAAGCCGAGTTCGCGGGCCCACTGGCCGGCGGCGTTGCTCGGCGCGATGGACGGCGGGGCCTCCGGATGGCTGGCGAGGTATTTCGTCCGCACCGTGCGCAGGTAGTCGGCGACGACACTCTCGCGGATCTTCATCTCCCGGGCGGCCTCCCGGTAGGTCAGTCCGCGACAGCCGATGAGGATCATCACCTCGGCCTCGCGGGGGGAAGGCCGGTGCAGTCGGCGGCGGCGGCGGGCGGCGTCGAAGATGCGGTCGAGATGACGGCGGGCGGTGGGCGGCGAGAGATCCCACTCGGCGCACAGCTCGTCCATCAGGTCCCCCTGGGCGAGACCACGCAGAAGATCGCGTTCGGTGCTGTCGATCTCGTCCCGGGACAACGGTCGGCGTTGTGCGTCGTCCAGCAGGAAGCCGGCGAGTCGGGTGGAGATGTGGTGGCCGCCGGCCGCGATGGCGATGACCGCCGGCACGAACTGGTGGGACGGCGCGGCCTTGTCGACGAAGCCGTGGGCGCGCGCGGCGATCGCCTCGAGCACCTCGTCCGGGGTGGCGACGCCGGAGGTCGCCAACACCAGCAGGCCGCGTCGATGCAGCTCCGCGACCGCGGCCGCACCGGACAGGCCGGGCAGATGCAGGTCGCAGACGACGACGTCCGGGGTGGCGGCGACGTCGAGGTCCTCGAGACGCGGGGCGGGCGCGAGCACCGAGAAACCGGCGCCGGCGAACCGAGCGGCCAACGACTCGGTGGTGATCGGATGGTCCTCGACGATGGCCACGGACACCGGCCGGCCGGCCTCGCCACGGCCGCGACCATCCTGGCTGCTCAGGGTCAAGGGAGCTCCCCGTCCGATGCGGGCGGTGGGATCAGCACGTCAGGTGCGGTCAGTGTGCTCGGTGTGGTCGACGTGCTCGGTGTGGGGTGGTTGTCGGCGTGGGCCGGCCAGCGCATCGTGACCTTGACACCGCGGCCGGGGCGGGCTGTCACGGTGACATGCCCACCGTGCCGTTCGAGCGCGCGGTAGCTGCCGGCGAGTCCCCCACCGGGGCGCACCGTCGCCTGGTCGAAGCCGACACCGCGGTCGCGGACGACGACGAGCATCGTCTCGGCATCGCCCTCGACGAACAGGCTGACCTCGTCCACCGGGCCGGCGTGCCGCAGCACGTTACGCAGGGCCTCGCGTGTCGCGGCCACCAGCGCCTCGCGGACGGGCTCGGGCGGCTCGCCGGTGACCCCGAGGAACGGGACGAGCGCCAGACCCTCGTCGGTGAAGGTGTCGACGACCGCCGACATCATCGCCTCAGTACTCGTCTCGCCATCGAGCACCGGCACCGAACCCGCCGGTGTGGCTGTTCCCACGGCCGCGCTCGGATGGGGCAGGTCCGGGGTGGGGGTGTGGCCGTCGTGCGGGACGCGGGGTTCGAGGCCACGCGGATCCATGATGAGGCGGCGGGCGCGTGCCGAACCGCGGCGCGCCTCGCGGACCAGCGCCGCCGACAGCGCACCGCCGCCGGCCACATGGTCGACGATCGGCAGCAGGTAGTCGTGGACCTCCCGGTGGGTGATCTCGCGCTGGAACGCGCTCTCGGCCTCCAGCTCCTGCTGGGCGGCCCGGGCCGAGGCGGCGGCCGCGTCGTCCTGGGCGTCCGCGGTGGCCGTCGACAGCCGGCGCAGTTCACCGGCGATGAGGATCGCGACGACGTACCACAGGGCGAAGCCGAGCAGGTCGGAGCCGAGTTTGAGGGTGACGTCCGGCAGGACGGCGATGCTCCAGGTCGCCATCAGCGCCACCACCAGGAGCACCCCGGCGGACCCGAGCCCGACCGCGATACCGACCCCCGCGGACGAGACCAGGCTGAACGGGACCAGCTCCGTCATGATCCTGTTGCGCTCGTGCGGCCAGGCCGCCCGCGAGCCGACGGCCATCAGCGCCACGCAGAACGCGACGTCCGCCAGCACCAGCCGCTGCGACAACCGCCCCACCCGGTGCCAGGCCCGCCAGGCGAACCAGGCCGCCTCCGCGAGCGCCGCCACCGCGATCACCACGGCGATCGAGGCATGGCGCAGATCCGACCAGCCGAAAAGCGGTATGAGCACGAACGACGCGCAGGCCGCCCGCGCGTACCCCACCATCCGCGCCAGGCGCTGCTCGGTGCGCACCACGACCATGCGGGACGGTCCCGCCGACACGACCAACCCGGTCATAGCTCGCAACGGTAGTGAGCCACCCCGATCTCTGCCACCCCCCGCAACCGACTCATTCCATTTCCCGCTCCTCGCGGCCAGGCCCAGCGCCCTCGAGGGACGGGTCCGGCCACGATCCTGGCCGACCCCCGCACCACCGAACCGCACACGTTGGATGTGGCCTTCGAGGACACGGCGGTGTGCCGCCGTCGACCGGTGGGCACGGCCACATCATGACCACCATCGCAGACACCACCGACGTCCTTCCGCCGCCCGGCCCCGGCCCCGGCACACCCGATCCGGTGCCGCCGGTTCCCGTGCCCGATCCGGTCCCGCCCGGCCCCGGAACCGATCCCGTTCCCCCCGGTCCGGGACCCGACCCGGTTCCCCCCGCCCCTGACCCCGACCCCGTCCCGCCTGGTCCCGGCCCCGATCCGATCCCGCCCGGCCCTGGCCCCGTCCCGGTTCCCGTCCTCGCCCTGTAGGGCGGGCAACCGCGACCGGGTATCCGCCTCGATCCACGCCGGACGGCTTGGCGCTCGCGGACGGCCTGGCCTGGGCCGGGTGGGTCAGCCGGGTGAGGCCATAGGTGTGGTCTTTGGGTGGGTGCCGGTTCTGGTGAGCTACATCAAACCGACGGCGGGTACACCGAAGAAATGACGCATCGACCCGAAGGCATCCCGGCTCCCGCACTCGCCGACGGCGACCTGACACGCGAGCTGCAGCATCTGCACCGAACCCGCCATGACGCATTCCTCACCGGCAGCGAGGACGCGTTCGAGACCCACACCGCGCGCATGCTCGAGCTTGAGCAGGAGTACCTGCGCCGGTTCCCCGACGCGGCCAGCCCCGACCCGCTACGCACCCGCGCCGGCCGACGACGAGCGGCCGGAGTCTGACCCACGGCCGGCCGGCGAGAGACCGCCGGGTGACGCCCGGCCGGGTCATGGCGCGTGGCCGGGCGGGGCTGGTCAGTGGGCGGTGGTGAGGGTGTCGGCGTAGATGCCGAACAGTGCGGTGGCATCGGGTGCGACGTAGGCCCGTCCGCCGGTCGCGGCGGCCAGACGTTGCAGGGTGGTGGCGTTGGCCGCCGGATCGCAGCCGATGATGACCAGGCGGACGGGGTGCGCCGCGTCGTAGCCGGCGCGCAGCCGCTCGACGGTCTGCTCGAGGGTCGGCTCGCCCGAGGCCAGGATGTCGGAAGCGTCCCGGCCCGCACCGCCGGAGCCGACCGTCCCACCGGAACCGGTCGGGCCGCCGGTGGAGTCGTCGAGGATGCCGTCGGTGATCACGATGACCTCGTTGAGCCGGCCCGGGGTGAAGCGCCGCTGGCGGTCGTGGACGGCGGCGAGGACCGTCGAGTAAAGGGTGGTGGCGCCACCGGTGCGTAGTGACCGGGCGAGGGAGGTCAGCTCGTCGAGGTGCGTACCCGCTCCGGTCGAGGCGGGGGCGGCAAGACTCGCCATCGGCGAGAGGACCCGATGGCCCTCGGGCAGGGCGCCGGCGGACTGCCAGACCTCGAGGTCGCTGGTCGGGCCGATCACCTGGAGGCCGGCCACGGCGGTGTCGGACGCGGCCTGAAGGCGGGTCCGGCCGGGCTGGTCGGTGAGCGGCAGACGCATCGAGGCGGAGGTGTCGAGGACGGCGATCGCGGCGCCGCGCTGTCGGGCGTGCCGGAAGAACCGGCGGGCGGTGCCCAGCACACTGTCGGAGGCGTCGACGCCGGCGACCTTGGGCGCGGTGGTGCGGATCCCATCGGTGATCGTGAGCTTGTCGGCGAGGCCGGCCGGGTCGTCGCGGCCGGCGAGTTCGGCGGGGGTGCGCAGGCCGGCGTCCGAGAGGGCCTGGCGTCCGGTGTCGGTGCCGAGGTAGTCGAGGAAGGACGCGGCGACCGTGCGTTTGGCATCCGTCTCGGACGTGTGGGTCAGCACGATGTACGGGACGCTCGCGGTGAACGTCCCGTCGGACGGATACTGGGCGACGAGGGTGCTGCCGCGGCTCGCCTGGTTCGTGGAAGCGGTCAGGCTACGGTTGTAGGCGATCACGTCCGATTCGAGTGCGGGGAAGGCGGACGGGGGCCGTCCACCGCCGGGAACGGAGGTGGTGCGCTCGGCGTCGAACAGCAGGCTGTCGTACGTCGGCAGCCAGGTCGCCAGGCGTTCGAGGCGGACGGTCGTGGCCTGCGCGGTCCGGTCCTGGTCGAAGGTGCCGGTGGACATGTCCGCCGGGGCGATACCGCGGGCCGCGCTGACGACACCGATCACCGCCCGCAGTCCCGCCGCGGACGAGTCCGGGTTCGCCATGTCGAAGCGGAAGTCGCCCCAGGCCGGCTGGCCCCGCGTCGCCCAGAACCCCGGGACGCCCGCGTCGGCGGCGAGTTCCGCCCAGGTCAGGTGGTGTTCCGGCCAGCCCAGATGCTGCGCCATCTCGCGGGGCATCGCGATCACCACCGGGGACGCGGCGATCGTCGTCGCCCGCAGCGGGAGTTTCGGCGCGGCCGAGGCCGACTCCTGCCCGAGTGCCAGCCAGTCACTGGACTCGGGAATCCACACGTCCGGGATGCTCGCCGCGGACGGACTGGCGCGGGCCACCGCGTCCAGGGTCCGGTCGGAGGGCGCCGCCTGCACGCGGATGGTCGGGCAGGGACCGTTCTGATCACCATGGGCCCGCTCGTAGGCGGCGGCCAGAGCGCGCACCGGCACGGCCAGCGAGGGTGCGGTGGTGATCGTCAGATCGGTGCGTGGAGTGCCGTCCGCGCAGGTAGAAGGATCACTACCGCCGAGGATGGACGCCACGGCGAAGGTGGCACCAGTGATCATCAGCGCCGTCGGCACCAGGATCAGCAGACCGTTGACCGCCGCACGCCGCCGTCGCGACGGCGGCCCCTGCCGCCGCAGCGCATCCTGATCGCCAAGCGGAGCGGGCTCACCGAACGCTGTCCGAACACCGAAGACGCCTCTGGGTTCCGGGGTGGGCTGCGCGCCGAACAGTGGCCTGGGTTCCGGTGCGGCCTGTACGCTCAACGGCGCCTTGGGTTCCGGCGTCGGGTGTACGCCGATGATGCTCTGAGGATTGATGATGCTCTGAGGATTGATGGTGGTCTGAGGATGCTGTCGCGTGGCCGGATCGCCGGGTGCGGCAGAGCGGCCTCGCGACCTGTGCCGGGCGCCGGACACACGAAATCCTTCCTCCGGGCTACGCCACCGCCCCGTCGCGACAGTGTGTGTCAGGACGGGACGGTGCACCCACCGTGAGATCTCGCCGCCACCTCGTCGGCTGACGACTCTTCCACGGTGCCAGCGCCGGATCGCGGGACAGCGAATATGCGCATGCCGGGGTCGGCCGTTGTTCTTCCGTTTCAGCTGTCGTCGCGGCGGTGTTCTCGCTGACCAGCGGTGTTCTCGCCGACCAACGGACTGCCGCTCGGCCACCGGTGGGCTAGGGCTCCACGGCCACCAGATCCGCGTACGAGGGGTGACGGTCGATGTACCGGCGGATGTAGGGGCACTGCGGCACCACGCTCAGCCCCTGGGCGCGCACATCATCGAGGGAACCGGCGGCCAGGGCGGAGCCCACTCCCCTGCCCTCGAACTCCGCCGCGACCTCGGTGTGCACGAGGGTGATCCGGTCCCCGCGGCGCTGGTACTGCACGAATCCGGCGACCTGGCCGTCGGACGTCCGCGCCTCGTACCGGTGCCGTTCGGGATTGTCGATGACGGACAGCTCCATGCCACCATCTTCACCCCAGCCACCCTCGGGTGGTGCCGCGAGGGTCGGTCAGGCCTTGGTGGTGTCGGCCGGCTTGCGCTCGGGGCGCCAGGCGGTCGCCAGCAGCAGGGCGGCACCGCCGACGCCGAGGATGAGGGTGATCGCGGCGCCCACCCAGCCGTCGAGCTCGATGTCGATGGCATGGTCGAGCGAGGCCTTGCCTGGGCCGAGGATGCCGATCGCGGCGCAGACGACCGCGATGAACAGGACGTACTCGTAGCCCTGGCCGGGACGGAAGATGAAGAAGCCGTTGGTGCGGTGCGCGGTGATCCCGGCGACGACCATGGTGCCGATGATGGCGCCCGCGGCGAACGGGGTGAGGAAGCCGACGATCAGTCCGGCGCCGGCGGCGAGCTCGACCAGCCCGGACATCCACGCGTGCACGATCCCGGGGCGAAGGCCCATGCTCTGGAACCAGCCCGCGGTGCCCTTGATCCCACCGCCGCCGAAGATGTGGTTGTAGCCGTGCGCGATCAGGGTGAGGCCCACGATGATCCGGAGTACCAGGGCCGCGGTGTCAGGCGATGTCACGTGTCCTCCTCGAACCGGGCCCCAGCGGATCGTGGCGGCGGCCGGCGTGCCGATGTCGCAGCGCCGACAGTAGCGGGTTCGCAGAGAAGACACGCTAATTGCAATGATTGTGATCTATGGTCGTCCGTTCGCTGACGGTGAAATCAGCGTCGATCTCGTTCGTCCGACGGGGACGCCGCCGCGCCGCGCTGACTCGGCCGTGCCATCGTCGCGGTGTGGGCCGGACCGTCCTGGTGTCCGGGCCGCACCAGACATCGCTGATGGGTGGTACCGGTGCCAGCGCGGGCGTGCGTCAGCGCGGGCCGTCCTGATCGACGATTCGCGTCAGCATGGACAACAGGGCACCCTGCTCCTCCTCGGACAGGGGTGCGAGAAGCTTGTCGTTCATCTGGTCGATGCGATCGGCCACCTGCCCGTGGGTCGACTCCCCACGCTTGGTCAGCCGAAGGACGTTGCGCCGACCGTCTCGTGGGTCGCGAACCCGGCGGATGAGACCTCGCTGGACAAGCCGTGCCACCACATCGGCGACCGTGGAGCGGTCGAGCGACGCCCGTTCCCCGAGCGTGCGCTGATCGATGTCGGGATCGGCGAGCAGGCTGTTGAGCACCACGAACTGCGGCGGCGTCGTCTCGGTGGAGACGGTCGTCGTCCACAGCTGGTAGGTCACCTGCTGCAGCCGCCGGGCCAACTGGCCCGGATGGCAGGACATGTCCACCACGCCGCTGGTGCTGGGTGGCTCGGCCGGCTGCGAGGGCACGGTGGCCGGCTCGGTGGCGCGTTGCCCGGGTAGGCGCTCGCCGGAATGTTCCAGCGCGCTGGTGTCATCGGCGACACCCCTGGGCAACTGGTCGGATCGTGTGCGCGCGTTCAGGGTTCGCTTCCAATCCGGTGTCGAAGTGGGCGGCCGACGAGTTCGCCGCAAAGGTCATCATCGCTCATGTCGACGCTCGTTGTCGCCATGCTGTCAGAATCAGTGGCGCACCGGCGCCGACGTCGTATGCGTCGTGGCGGGTGGTGAAATTATAACTACGGATAACCGGACATCCGCGTGTCTGCGTAGTACGCTCGTCACCGCTTCGGGGTAGCCATTCGGGGATGTCGCGCGGGCGACCGTGCGCCCCCGCCGCCACTGGCCCACGTGGGCCCACACCGGCCCGAGTGATCGAGGTGCATCGTCACGCGGATGCGGGTAGTGGCTGCCGTATGGAGGATGCGCCCAGAGGTCTGCGGGAGAGTCTGAAACGGGTTGCTGTGACCCTCAAGGAGGCGAACATCCCGTTCGCCCTTGGTGGGAGCTACGCGTGTTGGGCGCGCGGCGGGCCCGAACCGGTTCACGATGTCGATTTCATGCTGCGGGAAGAAGATGCCCCGCGAGCGGTCGAGGTACTGGCCGCTTCAGGACTTCGTTCGGTGGATCCGCCGGAGGACTGGCTGACCAAGGTGTTCGACGGAGAGGTGCTCGTCGATCTGATCCATCATCCGGTCGGTCGCGCGGTCACCACCGCGATGCTGGAACGCTCCCGGGAGATGTCGGTCGACTCGGTGCGCATGCCCGTCCTGGATGCCACGGACTGGTTCGAGATGACCCTGCTCGCGCTCGAGGAGCGCTACTGCGACCTTGCCCGGGTACTTCCAATGATCCGGGCGATGCGTGAACAGGTCGACTGGGACCAGGTACGCCGATCCACCGCGGCTTCCCCGTTCGCGGAGGCCGCCCTGCTTGTGGCCACCCGCCTCAACCTCATTCCCGCGGACACCACCGGCAATACCGCGGTGCCCCCCGGGAGATCGCCGTTGTGGTCGGCGCGGACGGAGCACCCCACCCAGCCGGACCGGTCGGCCACCTCGGACCGGTCGGCCACCTCGGGTCAGGCGGATGGCCTGGGACAGCGGGATGGCCTGGGACAGCGGGACGGCCTGGGGTCGCAGACCTCCGTTGTTGTCGCCGCAGCACACGTGGACGACGCCGACGAGTACCTGGCCGGCGAGCTCCACGAACTGCTCGCCGAGGATCCCCGGGTCGCGGAACTCGGGCTTGAGGTGTCCGTCTGGGAAGGGGCGATTCTGGTGGCCGGCGAGGTCGCCACCGAAGCTCGTCGGCGCGCGGTCACCGAGGTGCTGCGCGAGGCGGCCGCGGGCCGCCCGGTGCGCAACGAGGTCACCGTGACCGACAGCCGAACCCAGGCCGCCCCATCGGGTGCGGGCACGGGGCCGGACGCGACCGGCGCCGAGACCGCGGAGATCATCTCATGATTCGGATCGCCGCCGTCGGCGACATTCATCTTGGTACGGACAGCGGCGGGACCTTCGCGCCGGTGGTGCGTGAGCTGGCGGGACAGGCCGATGTGCTGCTGCTGGCCGGCGACCTGACCCAGCACGGCCGGGTCGCCGAGGCCCGGGTGGTGGCCGCGGAGGTCGCGGCGGCGGAGCTCCCCGTGGTCGCCGTACTGGGCAATCACGACTACCACGACGACGCCGAGGAAGAGATCACCCGCATTCTCGTCGATGCCGGCGTGATCGTGCTTGAAGGCGCCGGCACCGTTCTCGATATCGCCGGCACCCGCCTCGGGGTCGCCGGCGTCAAGGGATTCGGTGGCGGGTTTGCCGGCGCCAGCTGCTCGGAGTTCGGCGAGCCGTTGATGAAGGCCTTTGTGCGCCACAGCAGAGAGGTGGCCGCCGGCCTGGGGGCGGCCTTCGGAGACCTGACCTGCGATATCCGGGTGGCCTTGACCCATTACGCCCCGATCCCGGACACGTTGATCGGGGAGCGGGCGGAGATCTATCCCTTTCTGGGGAGCTACCATCTCGCCGAGGTCATCGACGCCGCTGGCGCGGACCTCGCCCTGCACGGTCACGCACATGCCGGATCCGAACGTGGTTCGACGGCGGGCGGAGTACCCGTCCGTAATGTGGCGAGACCGGTGATCGGTAAATCCGTTGCCCGATACGAGATCGCTCATGGCGGGCGCGCCGACCAGGATCCACAGACGCCCCCGCCGTTCCGTGTTCCGGCCGTCGAGGCGGACTCCCGCGCACTGTCGTAACGTTCGCCGAAACCATCAATGGCCGAGCGGACGTATGCGGAAGGTGGCGACAACTCCGGACGAACGATGTCCCGATACCCCGATCGGGGGGGTCTGGCAGAGGGGGCATCGTGTGACCCGTCCGGGGGGTACGGCATGGCCGTGATGGACCAGGTCATGATCGATGGCGGCTCGAACGGGCCGCCCGGATGGGCCGCCGTCGACGCTACGGGGCCACCCGATTGGAGGTGACCCGGCCGCGCTCGACGATCACCGTCCGCATGGCCCGTTCGGGTCCCACGGCCGCACCAAATGATCATTTCGGTGGCAGTGGCAGTGGCAGTGGCGGTGGCGGTGGCGGTGGTGCGTGGGGGGCGGTTGGCTCTCACCGTGGGTAGCGAACGGTTGGGAACCTGAACGGGGGAATCGAGTCGGGTGGTGGCCTGTGCGGTGCCGCGCCGGATCCGTCCCGCGGCGGAGATCATCCTGTGAAGCGCCTGTGCGGCAGCGCTATCGGGTCGTCGGTGAGGCTGTGGGCGGGGTCATGAAACTGGTGGCATGACCGTGGCACTGATGGGGCACGAACCAGCCATGGGACACACCGTGCTGGATCGACAGTCACGCACCGCTGCGGGTCGCGGCGTCCCGTCGCGACCGGATGCTCCTGCTGACCGGCCCGCTCAGTCGGCCGCTCCCGCCGCCAACCGGGCTCCCGGCGCGATCGGGCGTCCGGCGCCGGGCGGCCGCCGGGGATCGTCGGGCAGGGCGCGCGCGGCCGAGGACACCACGCGTGTTCAGCCGTATCCCGAGGTCGGGGCGGGCACGCAGCCGGCGGAGCCGATCAGCCTGCGCCGGCTGCTGAGCTGGGGACTGGCGGTGAGCGCGGTGCTGCTGCTGTTGTTCTCGCTGGTGGGTGGCTTCGGCGCGTTGGCGTTCGGGGCGATCGCCGCGCTGTGGGCACTCGCGGTGGGATGGATCATCGTGTTCGGTCCGCCGACCGTGGCCACCGTGCCGCAGCGGCGCGTTCTGGTTCAGCGTGCCCGCACCGCCCTGGATGGCTGGACGCTGGGACGCCGCTGACCGTCCGCGGCGCGGGAGACGGCAGGGCTTCCCGGGCCTCGGAGAAGGCCGGGTCTTAGGGGCGTGACCTGCTGCGATGTGGGGTAGGAGCAGGTCGTGGGCAGGCCAGGACGTAGCGATGACGAGCAGTGGCCTGGTTCGGATGCCCTGCTGCGGACGCTGGTGTCCGGCCTGTCGCAGGAAGAGCAGGACGAGACGCTACAGCTCCTGCGTCGGCGTCTGGCGGAGGATCGGGCGGCGGCGACCGGTGGGCAGCGGGATCGTCAGGTCGACGTCGGCCCGCGGAGCCGGGTAGCGCGCGGCGGCACTCCCAGCGGTCAGTGACCGGGCGCTGCGGCGTCGGTCAGCCGCAGCAGCCGCCTCCGCAGCAGGAGCCGCCGGATGACGGCGCGGCCGCCATCGCGGCGGCGGAGGCCGACGAGGACGCCGACGCGCCACGACCGACCGCGACGGCGGAGAAGACGCGGGACGTCTGCGTGTGACCGGCGGGGCAGAGCACACCGTCCGGCGCGGGTTCGGTCATGCTCCGACGGACCTCGAACGAGGTGTCGCACTCCCGGCAGCGGTAGTCGTAGGCAGGCACGTTCTCAGGGTATGGGGTGCGCGGCCCGGATGCCCGCGCACCGCCCGAATCAGCGGGGAGATCGTCGTCTTTGTTTCCATCCGGGCACAGCTTGGCGGGATGCCCGCGCGACGGGCACGGTCGTCGTACCCTGCTGGCTATGGAGCCGCCGGTGGGGCCGCGGGTGGTCGCCGAGATAGTGCGTGGGCTGCGCGGAGGCGAGCCGTTCGTCGAGAGCGTGCATCGCGGCACGGTGGTGGGGCTGGCACGCGACGGCTCGGTCGCGCTGCGTGTCGGTGAGCCCGGTGAGCCGATGTTCCCGCGCTCCGCCGTCAAGCCACTTCAAGCGGTGGCGATGCTGCGGGCGGGGCTCGACGGCATGTTCCTCAGCCGCAACATTCCGGATGACCTGCTGGCCATCGTGTCGAGTTCGCACAGCGGGCAGGGCGCTCATCTCGTGCGGGTTCTGGAGATCCTCTCGGTGGCCGGGGTCCCGGTCGACGCGCTGCGCTGCCCGCCTGACCTGCCGTTGGGGGAGGCGGCGATGCGGGCCCATCTGCGTTCCGGGGGCGGCGCCGAGCCCATCCTGATGAACTGCTCCGGCAAACACGCCGGGATGATCGCGTGCTGCGTGGCCGCGGGCTGGTCGATCGACGACTACACCGATCCGGATCATCCCCTGCAACGGATCATCCGGGAGACGGTGGAGGAACTGATCGAGGAGCCGATCACCGGCGCCACGGTCGATGGTTGCGGTGCCCCCCTGTTCGCGATCTCCCTCACCGGTCTCGCCCGCGGCCTGCAGACGATGGTTCTCGCCGAGCCCGGCTCGCCACAACGCCGAGTCATCGACGCGATGCGGGCCTACCCCGAGCTGATCGGCGGTTCCGGCTCCACCGACACCGACCTGATGCGCGCCGTTCCCGGCCTGCTGGCGAAGAACGGCGCCGAGGGCGTCACCATCGCCGCGACGGCGAGTGGTCACACCGTGGCGGTCAAGATCGCCGACGGTGCGGGCCGGGCGGGCGTCCCGGTGGCGCTGGCCGCGCTCGGGCGACTGGGCGCGCTGCCCGCCGCGAACACCCCCGGTGCCCCCTCCATCGACCTCGCGCAACTGGCCGTCCTCGGCGCCCCGACCGTCCTGGGCGGCGGCCAGCCCGTCGGCTCCCTACGCGTGCGCCTGCCCGCCTGACCGCGGCCCCGCGGCTCGGCCGGCCCCACAGTCGGAGCCGGCCGCCTCGCCGTCAGGATCGGCGTCGGGGTGGCGGCTGGGACGGCCTCGGGCCGGCTGACTGGTCAGGACGGTGGCGCGGCCGCCCGGCGACGGTGACGGCGATCGGCGGGATGATCGCGGCCACCGCCAGCATGGCCATGGCGGCCGGCACCGAGTACAGGCGGACGAACGCGCCCCCGGTGACGAACAGGGTCAGGGCGATTCCCATCAGGATCAGGTAGCGCCGTCGCACGACCGGATCGGCCCCGGCCAACAGCGCACCAGCCGGCGGCGCGGCCATCCCGGACGCCCCGGACGCCCGCGGGGTCGACGTCCCCGAAGCGGCGGTTCCCGGCGATCCCCCCGGTGCTGCTGATGTTCCCGGCGCGCCTGGTCTGGGACGGGGGGACCAGGGGCCGGGGGCGGGTGCCCGGGGTCCGGTGGCGAGCCGCAGGTCGTAGCGGCGGCGGCGGTCGGGGTCGGCCAGGATGTCGTAGGCGATCCGGACCTGGGCGAAGGCCGCGGGCTGGCCGCCGGCATCGGGATGGGTACGGCGTGCCGCGGCGCGGTAGGCATGACGGATCTGCTCGGTGCTGGCACTGGGTGCGACCCCCAGCACCTCGTAGAGTGACGGTTGCGCGGCCATGCGGCGCCTCCCTGGCCGTCCGCCGGTGGAGCCCCGCGGATCTCACGCGGTGTGGCTGCGCGGACGCGACCCACCTCCACAGTATGAGCGGACGGTCGAAGCTGCATCGACCCGGCAAACGGGTCGATGCACTCCGAGCGGTCAGGCATGGCGATCCGCGGCTTCGGCGCTTAAGGTGATGCCCCGCGCACTTTGCGGTATGACGTACCGCGCGGCGCGAGGGCGGCTGCGTCGGCGGGAGACCGTCCGACGGCAATCATGGGATGGGGACGATGGGGCGGGCCACGGAGATCGTCGATCGGGTGGGGTCGCTGGTAGGGGAGGACGTCACTGACCGGCTGACGGTGACCGGGCCGGCGGACGTGCTCCCGAGCGTGTACGAGGTGACGACGTTCGCGGCCACGACGGTGGCGGCGGCGGCGGTCGGCGCCGGGCGGCTGCTGTCGGCCCGCACCGGCGAGGGACCTCCGCCGGTCGTGGTCGACACCCGGCATGCCGCGGCGGCGTTCGGCAGCGAGCGGCATCTGCGGCTGGACGGACGGCCCGCGGCGTCGGTGTGGGAGCCGATCTCCGGGTACTACCAGACCAGCGATGACCGGTGGATTCAGCTGCACTGCAATTTCTCGCATCATCGCGACGGTGTGCTGGACCTGCTCGGTGTCCCGAACGAGCGGGACGCGGTCGCCCGGGTGATCCGTCGGATCGACGCCGCCTCGCTCGAGACGGAGCTACAGGCCATGGGCCTGTGCGCGACGATGGCCCGGACGGAGGCCGAATGGTCGTGCCATCCGCAGGCCAAGGCGACCGCGACCCAGCCGGTGCTGGCGGTCGAACGCCTCGACGACAGCGCGCCGCAGCCGCTGGCCCCGACCGAGACGCCGGCGGCCGGGTTGCGGGTGCTTGACCTCACCCGGGTCATCGCCGGGCCGGTCGCGGGGCGCACGCTCGCCGCCCATGGTGCGGATGTGCTGCGTGTCGGCGCCGCGCACCTGCCGGAGGTGCAGACGCTGCTGGTCGACACCGGGTTCGGCAAGCGCAACACCTTCCTCAACCTCCGGGTGGCCGCGGACGCCCGACGGCTGCGGGAACTGATCGCCTCGGCGGACGTGCTGATCCAGGCCTACCGGCCGCGGGCGCTGGACCGGCTCGGTTTCGGCCCGGCCGCCGTCGCACGGCTGCGTCCCGGCATCGTGTACGCGACGATCAGCGCCTACGGGCACACGGGTCCGTGGAGTGGGCTGCGGGGCTTCGACAGTCTGGTGCAGACCGCGTCCGGGATGGTGCTGGCCGGCGCGGCCGGGCGGGACGAGCCGGACCCGGTGCCGCTGCCCGTGCAGGCACTTGATCACGGGGCGGGCTATCTCACGGCGTACGGCATCCTTGACGCGCTCGCCCGCCGGGCCCGCGAGGGCGGCAGCTGGCATGTGCGGGTGTCGCTGGCCCGTACCGGACGGATGCTGACCGACCTCGGTCACCATGACACGCGGGCGGTGCCACCCCTGGCCGCGGCCGACCTCGAGCCGTACCAGGACACCTACATGAGCGAGTTCGGCGAGCTGACCTACATCCGTCCGCCGGGCACGGTCGCCGGGGTCGCGCCGCGGTGGACCCGTCCACCCGCCCGGCTCGGCACCAGCGCGCCGACCTGGTCCCTGCGCCACTGAGGGGCAGCCGCGGTCCGAGTCGGTGCTGGATGCGGCTGGGTCGAGGTTTTGCCGCCGTCCAGACGTGTGCGTCGGGGCGATTTCATCGCATTGATTCGTAGGAATCATTGAGTTGTGAAATAGCTCGCAAGATGAACAGCGGCGCGCCTAGGTGGCGCGATTGTGTACTCGGTGTAACAACCTGCTGGGCTACTTTCGGGGGATCCACCCGGAGGACTAGGTTGCCGCCATCTCGGGCGGAGCGTTCGCGACGGTCGGTCGACAGGGTTGGGTCGGGCGGCGTTCCCGTGCGATGCGGTGCAGGTAACCGGGCGCCGCCGCCGTAGGGATGGTGGCGTGTCCCGGTGCCGAGCACCGGTCGCGCCGGGGGTAGCTGGCAGCGTGACGGGGGCGGCAGCGGAGTCGCAACCGATGTACCGGAGGAGGATATGCATGGGTAGGCGCCCGATTCTGGGAGCGATCGCCCTGGCCACAGCGGTGACACTGTCCGCCGCGGCCTGTGGGAGTAGCGGGGACGACACGTCCTCGAGTGGCAAGAAGACGATCACCATCGGCTTCCAGGGCGTGCTTTCGGGCGACAACCAGCAGCTTGGTCTGAACGCGCTGTACGGGGTCAAGACGGCGATCGCGGAGGTCAACGCCGACGCGAGCTACCCGTTCGAGTTGAAGCTGGTCGAGTCCGACGACGCCGGTTCGCCCGACCAGGGCCCGACGGCGGCCCAGAAGCTGATCGACGACAAGAAGGTCGTCGCGGTGGTCGGGCCGATGTTCTCCGGCGCGACCAAGGCCAGCGAGCCGGCCTATTCGCAGGCCGGTCTGCTGTCGGTGAGCCCGTCGGCGACCAACCCGGCACTGACGACGCTCGGTTTCACGTCGTTCTACCGGGTCATCGCACCGGACACCGTGCAGGGCAAGGCCGCCGCGGACTACCTCGCCGATGTGCTGAAGGCCAAGAAGGTCTACTCGCTCGACGACAAGAGCGAGTACGGCACCGGTCTGTCGGGCGCGCTCGAGCCCGAGCTCAAGGCCAAGGGCATCGAGGTCATCCACGACGGCATCAACCCGACCAAGGACTACCAGTCCGAGGCCACCAAGATCATCGCGGCCGGGCCGGACGTCCTGTACTACTCCGGCTACTACGCCGAGCTCGCCCTGCTCACCAAGGCGCTCAAGGACAAGGGCTTCACCGGCAAGATCGCCAGCGGTGACGGTTCGAACGACCCGCAGTACGTCGCGCAGGCCGGCGCCACCGCGGCCGAGGGCGTCTACCTGACCTGCCCCTGTGGCGACGCGAACTCCGACCCGAAGGCGGCGGCGTTCGTCGAGTCCTTCAAGAAGGTCAACAACGGCGCGAAGCCGGGCACCTACTCCGGTGAGGCGTACGACGCGACGAAGGCCCTGGCCACGGTCTTCAAGCAGCTCGGCGACGATGTGAACCGCGAGTCGGTCCTGAAGGCCTTCCCCGGGGTCAACTACGAGGGCATCACCAAGACCGTCTCCTTCGAGTCCAACGGCGAGGTCAAGGGCTCGAACGTGTACGTGTACCAGGTGAAGAACGGCGCGATCACGGTCCTCGGCAACATCGCGGATCTGATCAGGGCCTGATTCGGTTCCGATCCCGACGGTGGCCCGGGCGCCCGCTGGCGTCCCGGGCCACCGTCGGGTTACATGCCCTACCGAGACGTGCCGGATCGAGATGTGCCGGATCGAGACGCGACGAACGAGGCGTAACGCATGGGTTTCTTCGACCAGTTCTGGCAACTGACCATTGACGGTCTGATGGTCGGATCGCTGTACGCGGTCATCGCGCTCGGCTACACGCTGGTGTACGGCGTGCTTCAGCTGATCAACTTCGCCCACAGCGAGGTGTTCATGCTCGGTTCCTTCGGCGGGCTGTTCGCCGCCCGGGCACTGCTGCCCGACGGCGGGGTGCCGGGCGGCTTCCAGTCGGTGTACCTGGTCGCGGTCGGGCTCGCCGTCGGCGCGTTGTGCGGGGCGCTGGCCGCCTTCACCCTCGAACGGGTCGCCTACCGGCCGTTGCGGCGCCGTTCGGCACCCCGGCTCGCCTATCTGATCAGTGCGATCGGCGCGTCCCTGTTCGCGGTGAACCTCGCCGGCAAGGAGTTCGGCCGCCAGAACGTCGACCTGCCCGACCTGTTCCACAACGACACCGTCTTCACGCTCTTCGGCGCCGATGTCTCCACCCAGTCGCTGGTCATCTTCGCGGTCGCCATCGCGATGCTCGTCGGCCTCGACCGACTCGTCGCCGGCACCCGCCTCGGCCAGGGCATCCGGGCCGTCGCCCAGGACGCCGACACCGCCGTGCTGATGGGCGTCAACGTCGAGCGCATCATCATCGTCACCTTCGTCGTCGGCGGACTCCTCGCCGGCGCCGGCGGTTTTCTCTACGCGATGACGTTCAACGCGTCGTACAGCATGGGCTTCGTCCCCGGGGTGAAGGCGTTCACCGCCGCCGTTCTCGGTGGGATCGGCAACGTCCGCGGTGCGATGCTCGGCGGTCTGCTGCTCGGCCTGGTCGAAAGCTACGGTGGTTACCTGTTCCAGGCGTCGTACAAGGACGTCATCGCCTTTCTCGTGCTGGTGGCGATCCTGATGATCCGGCCGTCCGGTCTGCTCGGCGAGCGCCTGGGACGGGCGGCATGACCGGCCCGAACGTGCCCGGCCAGCCAGCGCCGCGCTCGTCCTCGTCCACGTCCACGCGGGAGGGGCGGGAGGGATCGGGCGGGCCGCGGCGGGTGCGGCCGTCGTGGCATCCGGCGGGGTTGCGTTCGCCGGCACGACTGCGTCAACTTGGCGTTCTGGTGCTGCTCGGGCTGCTCGCCGCGGTCGTGACCGGGCCGACCGGCAACTCCGACCATCCACTGCGGGCCGCCTGGGATTCGATCGCCGACCCGCGGATCGTCCTGTTCCTCGTGATCGCCGTCGTGGTGTGGCTGGTCGTGGCGCTTGGCGGGCAGCTGCGGACGCTGGCCGTGGGGTGGGCGACGCCGGTGCGCGAGCCGGTGGGCGCCGCCTACGGCCGCCGCGGCGGGCCGATCGCGCTGAACCTCGCCCTGCTCGCTGTCGCGATCATCGCCCCGATGCTGTTCTCCACCGCGGCCCAGCAGTGGATGGTCGACGGCGTCGGCATCTACGCGCTGCTCGCGCTCGGCCTGAACGTCGTCGTCGGCTACGCCGGCCTGCTCGACCTCGGCTACATCGCCTTCTTCGCGATCGGCGCGTACACCACGGCCTATTTCACCTCGCAGACCGCGATGCCCTGGCATGCCCCGTTCACGCTCAACCCGTTCTTCGTCTTCCCGATCGCGCTCCTGCTCGCCGCGCTCGCCGGCGTCGTTCTCGGCGCGCCGACACTGCGGCTGCGCGGTGACTATCTCGCGATCGTCACACTCGGCTTCGGTGAGATCATCCATCTGGTCGCGAACAACGCCGATGGCGTCACCAACGGTGCCCGTGGCGCGTTCGGTGTCCCGCATCTGTCGATCCACCTGCTCGGGATCGACTACACCTGGGGTATCGATCCGCTGCCGTACTACTACCTGCTGCTGGCCATCATCGTGATCGTGATGATCGCCTTCGGCCGGTTGGAACGCTCCCGGATCGGCCGATCATGGGCGGCCATCCGCGAGGACGAGATCGCCGCCGAGGCGACCGGTGTGGCGACGCTGCGGCTGAAACTGCTCGCCTTCGCCATCGGCGCGTCGGTGTCGGGGTTCGCCGGGGTGCTGTTCGCGTCCAAACAGTTCTTCAATCCGCAGAGCTTCAGCCTGCAGGCCTCCTTCTTCATCGTCGCGGTGGTCATCTTCGGCGGGATGGGTTCACGCCTGGGCGTGGTCGTCGGCGCGGTCGTGCTCCAGGGGCTCGCCTTCTACCTGCGGGACCTGGTGGCGCCCGCGGACCGTTACATCTACTTCGGGGCTGTCATCGTGACCATGATGATCTTTCGTCCGCAGGGGTTGGTGCCGTCCCGGCGCCGTCGCCGCGAGATCGAACTGTCCGAGGCCGGGGTCGGCGCCGCCGATGCCCTCGGCGCCGCGCCGACCGGAGCCCGGCCATGAGCCGCCGCGCCGGTTCGCACCGCGCCAGCGCGCGCGGCGGCGGGGCCGCGGCTGTACCCGGGGCGCGGCAGCCGTCCATGATGGAGAACGTGGGTGGCGATCCGGGGGACCTCGTCGTCGAGGCCCGCGACCTGTCGCTGCGCTTCGGCGGCGTGACCAGCCTGGACGGCGTCTCCCTGCGCCAGCGGCGCGGGGAGATCCTCGCCGTCATCGGGCCGAACGGAGCCGGTAAGACCTCCCTGTTCAACTGCCTGACCGGCGCGTACCGGCCGCAGGAGGGCTCGGTGACCTTCTGGCCGCGGCCCGGGCAGAGCACCGAACTCCTCGGCCGTCGCCCGCATGCCATCACCCGGCTCGGGGTCGCCCGCACCTTCCAGAACATCCGCCTGTTTCCCGCGCTGTCCGCGTTGGAGAACGTGCAGATCGGCACCGAGGTGCGCCAGAAGTACGGCCCGTTGTCCGTCGTGCTCGGCCTTCCACACGCCCGGCGAGCCGAACGCGACGGTGTCCGCCGGGCCGCGGACCTGCTCGACCTCGTCGGCCTGGCCCACCGCACCCACGAACAGGCCGCCTCCCTGCCCTACGGCGAGCAGCGCCGCCTCGAGATCGCCCGCGCGCTCGGCACCGACCCGCGCCTGCTCCTGCTGGACGAACCCGCCGCCGGCACCAACCCGGTGGAGAAGCGCGACCTCGCCGCCCTTGTCACCCGCATCGCCGCGACCGGCGTCTCCGTCCTGTTGATCGAACACGACATGGGCCTGGTGATGTCGCTGGCCACCACCGTGGCCGTGCTCAACTTCGGCCGGATGATCGCCTACGGCTCGCCGTCCGAGGTGCAACGCGACCCGGCGGTGATCGAGGCCTATCTCGGCGCCGACTCGGGCACCGGTCCCGGTCCCGGTCCCGGTCCCGGCCCGGGTGCCGGTGGCGCCGGCAATCGCAAGGAGCTGGGCTGATGCTGCTGTCGCTGACCGACGTCGAGGTCGCCTACGGGGCGGTCACCGCCCTGCGCGGCCTGAGCCTCGAGGTGGACGAGGGCGAGATCGTCACCCTGCTGGGCGCGAACGGCGCCGGCAAGACCACCACCCTGCGCACCATCTCCGGTCTGCTGCGTCCCCGCGCCGGCGAGCTCCGCCTGGACGGCCGTCCCCTGTCGACCATCCCCGCGCACGACCTGGTGGCACTCGGCGTCAGCCACGTCCCCGAAGGACGCCGGGTCTTCCCCAGCATGAGCGTGCGGGAGAACCTGCTGATGGGCGCCTACCGCGACCGTCGGCACACCCGCGAGGACCTCGACCGGGTGTTCGCGCTGTTTCCGCGTCTGTCCGAACGCATCGGCCAGGCCGGCGGCACCCTGTCCGGTGGCGAGCAGCAGATGCTCGCGATCGGCCGCGCCCTGATGAGCCGCCCACGTCTGGTCCTGCTCGACGAACCGTCGATGGGCCTCGCCCCCATGGTCGTCCAGACCATCTTCGAGGTCATCGCCGAGATCAACCGCGACGGCGTAGCCGTCCTGCTCGTCGAACAGAACGCCGCCTCGGCCCTGCGTATCGCCGGACGCGGCTACGTCCTGGAAACCGGCGAGGTCGTCCTCTCCGGCACCTCCGCCAGCCTGCTCTCCGACGACCGTGTTCGCCAGGCCTACCTGGGCGAGGACCTCACTCCCACCCCCTGACGCCCCCGCGGCGAAGGTCGGATCGCCCGGATCGGACGGGTGGCCACAGCCGTGGTGCCGGTGCTGGTGGTGGCAGTGGCAGTGGCAGTGGGGGTGGCGGCCGGGGTCCAGTCACGGCCGTCGCGGGAGTCGGTGCCGAAGCGGATCCCGGCGACGGTCAGGGCGGTGAGCAGGGCGAGGATCGCGTAGGTCATGGTCCTGAGGATCAGGATCGGCGGACGTGCAGTCCATCTGTTTTTTGTGGGATAGACCGTTAAGCTGAACTACATGATCGATGTTCGGCGGCTGCGGCTGCTGCGGGAGCTCGACAACCGGGGGACGATTGTCGCGACCGCGCAGGCGTTGCATCTGACCCCGTCAGCGGTCAGCCAGCAGCTGGCGGCGCTCGCGAAGGAGACGGGGGTGCGGCTGCTCGATCCGGCGGGGCGGCGGGTGCGACTCACACCGGCGGCGCAGGTGCTGCTGGAACATGCCGACATTCTGTTCGCGCAGCTCGAGCGGGCCGAGGCTGATCTCGCGGCGTTCGACGAGGGCCGGGTGGGGTCGGTGGCGATTTCGGCCTTCACGACGGCGATCTCCGGGATCGTCGCGCCGGCGCTGCTCGCGCTGCGGGAAAGCCGGCCGCGGCTGCGACTGTCGGTGACGGATGTGCCCGAGCCGGACTGTTTCGATCAGCTGCTCGACGGTGAGCTGGATGTGGCCATCGGCATCACTCACGCCGGGGCCCGGTCGCTGGATACACGGTTGTTGCAGATTCCGCTGCTGGACGATCCACTCGAGGTGGCCCTGCCGGTGGGGCATCCGTATGCGTCGGCACCGGAGGTTCCCCTGGAAGCGCTGCGGGCGGATGAGTTCGTTGTCAGTCGTCCGGGTACCGCGTGTCGGGAGGTGGCGCACGCCGCCTGCGCGGCGGCCGGTTTCGTCCCGCGAGTTCGACATAATGCGGACGACTTCGTCGCCGTCCTTACCCTGATTGCCGCGGGGTGCGGGATCAGCCTTGTTCCGCGGCTTGCCGGGCTGTCCTCCACCCCGCAGGTGGTGCTGCGTCCCCTCGCGGGTGCGACACCGATCCGGCCGATCTTCGCAGCCGTCCGCCGCGGTTCCCAGCAGGCCCCGCATCTGTCCGCCGTCCTCGCCGCCCTGGTCGCCGCCGCCCGTTCTCCCGACGCCGGTCCGGTGCCCGCATAGCTCCACAGAGATGCCGCGGTGTCCGGAAGCAGTGGGTGCGCCGTCCCGCGAGGACGTTGGACTGTACGGCCTCAACGTCGTGGTGGCCTCAACGTCGAGGTGGCCTTGATGTCGTGAGCGGGCATGCTGCCGGTCCGGTGGCTCGGGCAACAAGATGGTTCTGTCGTGGTCCGTGGATCGCAGGCCGCTGACCAAGGATAGGATGAGTGGGTGCTGACCAGGCTCGAGGTAGACGGGTTCAAGAACCTTCTGGGCCTGACGGTCGATTTTGGGCCGTACACCTGTATCGTTGGCCCGAATGCGGTCGGAAAGTCGAACATCTTTGATGCCATCGAATTTCTTTCGCTCCTGGCTGATCATCAGTTTCTCGAGGCTGCGCAAAGACTGCGATCGGTCGGGTCGCATGGCGGCGACCCGAGGTCTCTTTTCTGGAACCTGGGAGTCGGCGAATCTGCGGCAATGAAAATTGCCGTGGAGATGATTGTTCCACAGAATATAGAAGACGATTTTGGCCAATCTGAGTCACCGACCACATCTTTTCTTCGATACGAGGTTGAGCTCTCCTATCGGCCGACAGAAAATGGTCGAACAAGCTCGGGTGGAATATCGCTGGTACGCGAGGAGCTGCGGCATATCAAGCTCGGCGACGCTGCCCAAAGGCTACGCTGGCCGCACAGCAAGAAGAACTTTCGTGATCGTACGGTATTTGGGCGACGTTCCGGATCTGCCTATATCTCGACCGAGATGGTCGATGGAGTGGGTACGGTCAAGGTCCACGCGGACGGTGGCAGTCGTGGCCAGCCACGCACCTCCCCTGTGGCCAGGGCGCCGCGGACGATCGTGAGTACCACAACTACCAGCGATCATCCCACGATACTCGCCGCGCGCCGTGAGATGCAGCAGTGGCGAATGCTGGCGCTAGAGCCTTCCGCCATGCGCTCGCCAGATCTGCTGACCGATTCTTCGCATATTCTGGCGAATGGTGCCCATCTCGCCTCCGCGCTTAATCGGCTTGCGGCGCACAACTCGGACAACGTCTATGCCTCAGTCGCCTCTGCCGCGGCGGCACTCACCGACGTTCGAGACGTCGTGGTCGACTTTGATCCGCGCCGTGAGCTACTGACGCTGAATGCCCAGCTCGGATCGGGGCCACTGCTACCCGCCCGGGCCCTTTCGGATGGAACTCTGCGTTTTTTGGCACTCTGTATCATCGCGCAGGATCCATCCTTCTCGGGGCTCCTGTGCATGGAGGAGCCGGAGAACGGCATCCATCCCGGTAGGGTGGAAGCGATGGTCAACCTGGTGCGAGACCTGGCGGTCGACCCCTTCTTCCAGCCAGGTGACGAAAATCCCCTCAGGCAGGTTGTCGTTAATACTCACTCACCATTCTATGTGCAGTACCAGAACGATGACGACATCATTCTTGCGGTTCCGGCCTCCCTGCTGCGAGACAAGCGTCCCGCCCTGACCGTACGGCTCGTACCGCTGGCTGATTCATGGCGAGCTCGTAGCGGAATTCCCTCGGTCGGTAGAGGTGCGATCGCCGAGTACCTGGAGCCGCGGCCCAACGGCCAGCTCACACTTGATCTTGATCGGGTCGGCTGATGTCAGGGCTGAGCACAATAAATTTCGTCTTCTTCCGTGAAGGCACTTCGGACGAAGGAATTCTCCCTCATCTGCGTGATCTTCTAGTGCGCGCCGGTGCACCTGAGGCACAAGGAACGGTTCGCCCTGAGCGTCCGCCCGTGACTCGCCAGCTCGCGGCGGTAGCGGCAGAGGCTGACCGACCGAACATGATCTTTGTTCACCGTGACACGGACCGAGAAGGCCCCGCCGCGCGCCGCACCAAAATAGCAGTGGCCGCAGCGGAGAAAAGTGTGCTGGAACCGGTTGTTCCCGTCATTCCTGTCCGGCACCTGGAGGCTTGGCTACTGCTGAGCGAAGGCGAGATCCGCCGCGCTGTCGGGCGGCCCAGGGGGTCGGTTCCGCTGTCTTTGCCCAGCCTGCGGGAAACAGAAGAGAAAGACTGCAAGACCATCCTTCGGCGCGCGCTGGTGGAGGCTGGAGAAACCTCGGGTCGTCGACGTCAGAAGGCGTCTACAGACGCGGCCTTCAGTGCGTACCGGAAAGTTCTTCTTGAACGGCTCGACATCGATGGGCCGGTGCGTGAGCTGCCGTCATGGCGTGCGCTCGAGGCTGACATCAGGACTGCCGTTTCTCGCCTGATGTCGGCCTGATCCGAGGGTGGCTGAGCGCGTCCATCCGGCTGGTCACAGGGGAGAGCGGATGCCGTGACTCTGCAGGGCGCCGCGGGTGAGGGCGAGGGCGGCGGGTGAGGAGCCGATGTTGTCCTGGTCCATGAAACTGAAGGCGAACAGGCCGGCGGCGCTGAGCTGGCGGACCTCGTCACCGGTCAGCAGCGCCTGCATGTCGGACTGCCAGGCGCTCTGCGACTCGGACTTGTAGTGGGCCAGCATGACGGGGCCGAACCTGCCGAGGGCGGCGGTCATGCTCTGGACGTCGGGGGCGCTGGGATCGCCACCCATCGCCTGGAAGCTCTGGAAGTCCGAGGCCCGCATCACGTCGGCGAAATAGGGCAGCAGGGATTTGCCGCCGCCGATGAGCGGGTCGTCCCAGCGCTCCTGCCAACCACCCCAGCCCAGCGACACCCGGGCGTTCGGCGCCCCGGCGTGAAAGATCTGCATGGCGGCGAGGTACTGGTCCTTGAGAGTCAGGTAGTAGTTGGTCGTCTCGGCGCTGGCCGCCCAGGAGTTGGTCTGGCAGGGGTAGGTCTGGAACTCGGTGAACAGCGTGACGTACAGGGCCGGACCGTTCGCGGTGCCGGCGAAGATCGAGGCGAGTTCGCGGGCGTCCGAGAGGAAGGCGCTCGACAACGGGTACTCGCGGCCGCAGGCCTGGCCGTGCGCGGTGGAGAAGGTGCCGGTCGAGCCGGTGCCGTCCAGCCAGACGATGAGATGAACACCGTGGCCCGAGCGGTACACCTGGGGGATCAGATCGAGCTTCCACCTGCGCAGGAAGCCGAGGTCGTTCGGGCCGTTGAACCAGGTGCTGTAGAAGTCGAGATCGCCGGCCAGCGGCGAGGACTGGGCGCTGTCGAGGCCTGGGCCCAGCCCGAACCGGAGCTTTCCCGCCGGTGTGGCCGGTACCGGGCGAATACTGTCCGAGAGGGCCTCCCGCTGGGCGTCGGTCGCGGCGGGAAGGCCGGTCATCCCGTGTTCCGACGCGCGCTTGTCGCCACCAGGCCCGCCCGTCAGATGACCGACGAGCACGACCGCGACGGCTGTTACCGCCAGCAGCGCGATGAGGGGTACCGCCAGATGTCGAAACCTCCGGCTACGCATCGAAACATTTCCTCTCGTGACGACCTTCCTATGTGGCGAGACAGTAACTGATCCGATACTTTGCGGAGCCGTATGGGCGGGATGGTCCGACGGGGACGGCGTGTCGCCGTGTCGTCCCCGTCGCGGGGTGGGGTTGCCGGAGGGTCACGTCGAGCCGACCGTGTTGTGTCACCGTTGTCACCTTCGTGGTTATCCGAGGGTGGTATTCGGTGATCAGGGGGTACGTCCGGCGGCACCATGAACCGTCGTGATCGCACTACGAGACTCCTGGCCACCTGGCTTCGCATCCGGCGCCGTGGCGGCCCGCGCGCGTCCGAGCATGGCGGCGAGGCCGCCGTCGACAACCCGGCTGACCATGTCACCGACGGGGAGCACGCTCCCGGTGGAGCGGACCGCGGTGCTGGAGAACGCGCTGACAGCGGGCAGGACGTCGCTGGCGGTGGGGCCTTCGCCGATGAAGGGGATGCGGGGGGCGGGCAGGACGAGGTCGGTGACCTGATTCGGATGGTGGCCCAGGAGGGGTTCGGCTTCGACGGGCTGCGGGATGGGCAGCTGGAGGCGATGCGGGCGGTGCTCGCGGGGCGGGACACGCTGTGCGTGCTGCCGACCGGTGGGGGAAAGTCGGCGGTCTACCAGATCCCGGCGCTGGTGCTGGCGGGGCCGGCGGTGGTCGTCTCGCCGCTGATCGCCCTGCAACGGGACCAGGTGCGACGGATCACCGAGCGGATGTCCACGCTGATCGGCCCGACGGAGCCCACGTCGGCCGCGGCGGTGGTGGCGAACTCGGACGCGGGCGCGGCGGCGCGCCGGGCGGCGTTCGACGCGGTTCGGCAGGGGCGGACCGAGTTCCTGTTCCTGGCACCCGAACAGCTGGCGCGCCCCGATGTTCGGGCGGCGCTGCGCGAGGCGAAACCGTCCCTGTTCGTCGTGGACGAGGCGCACTGCGTGGCGTCCTGGGGGCATGGGTTTCGGCCGGACTACCTGCGCCTTGGGCAGGTGATCGAGGAGCTGGGGCATCCGACGGTGGTGGCGCTGACGGCGACCGCCGCACCACCGGTGCGCCGGGAGATCCGTGAACGGCTGCGGATGCGGGAGTGCGCCGAGGTGGTGAGCGGGTTCGACCGGCCCGAGATCAGCCTGTCGGTGGTGTCGTTCACCAGCGAGGAGGACAAACGGGCGAGCCTCATCGAACGGATCGCCGCCGAGGCGAAGCCGGCCCTGGTCTACGCCGCCACCCGGAGGGCCACCGAGGAACTGGCCGCGGAGGTCAGCGCGCTCGGCCTGACCGCCCACGCCTACCATGCCGGCCTGCGGGCGGCGCGGCGCCGAGAGATCGAGGCGGCGTTCATCGGTGATCGGTGTGACGTGGTCATCGCGACCACGGCGTTCGGGATGGGAATCGACAAGCCGAACGTCCGGACGGTCATTCACGCCGAGGTCGCCGATTCGCTCGATTCCTACTACCAGGAGATCGGACGGGCCGGCCGGGACGGGCAGCCGGCGCTGGCCTGCCTGTTCTACCGACCGCAGGACCTCGGGCTGCGCCGTTTCCAGGCGTCCGGCCAGGTCGACGAGACCGCGCTGCGGCGCGTGGCCGTCCTGCTCGGCCACGCCGAGGCGGCGGTGACGGCACGTGAACTCGCGCAGGCCGCCCAGCTGCGCGCCCCGACGCTGAGCCGTCTGGTGGACCTGCTCGTGGATGCCGAGGCGGTCGTCGTCCACGATGACGGACGGATCGCCGCCCACCCGGCTGCCCCCGAACCGCGGGAGGCGGCCCGGCGTGCGCTCGCCGTCGCCGAGAGCCGGGCCGAGATCGACCGCTCACGGGTCGAGATGATCCGCGCCTACGCCGAGACCCGCACCTGCCGGCGTTCCTTCCTGCTTGCCTACTTCGGCGAGTCGGCCGGTCCGTGTGGGAACTGCGACATCTGCGGCGCCGACCGGCCCGGTGGACGAACCGCCTCCGCGATCGAGGGACGGGCCGTCGATCCACCGGGCAACGGCGCCAACAGCGGGGGTGCCAACGGCGCCAACGGCGCCAACGGCGAGGGTGTCAACGGCGAGGCGGAGACGGCGGCCCAGGAGCAGCCGTTTCCAGCGGGCTGCGCGGTGCGGCACGTGGCCTTCGGGGACGGGCAGGTGGTGCGGGTGGAGGGTGACCAGGTCACCGTGCTGTTCGACGGCGCCGGTTACCGCACCCTGTCGGCCGAGACCGTCCAACAGCGATCGCTGCTTGCCCGCGCCTGAAAGCACCGACGACGGGCGGCCCCGGACGGGGGTCGCCGGTGGGGGGCGGGTGCCAGGGGGTGCGACCTTCTGGCTACCTTCGCCCGGTCGGCACCCTCGGGCCTGCACCTTGCGGTATCGGCGGTTCAACAGTCAGTATCCGTCCTGTCCAGAAAATCCGGATAATTGATATTTCGGACATGTCGCGGATCGTGCGCTCGACCGAGGTGCCAGAGCGCTGCTGCGCACCGGCATGGTCGCGCGCGCGGTCAAGCAGGGAGGACCATGGCCGCACACGCGGAGCTGCAGATGAGTACCGCCCTGATCACCGGGGCGTCGTCGGGAATCGGGGCGGCCTTCGCCGAGGCCTACGCGGCGCGGGGAGCACGGCTCGTCCTCGCCGCGCCCGGCGAACCCCGGCTGCGCGAGGTCGCCGAGCGGCTGCGCCGGGAACACGGCGTCGACGTGCGCACCGTCGCCGTCGACCTGGCCGAGGAAAGCGGTCCGGACACGCTGGCGAAGGCCGTTGCCGAGATCGGCCTGGACATCGACATCCTGGTCAACAACGCCGGGTTCGGGAGCCGCGGCCCGTACCACGAGATCGCCGCCGAACGCGATCACCGGCAGGTCATGCTCAACGTGGTCGCGGTGGAGCGGATCGCCCACCTGTTCCTGCCCGGCATGGTCGCCCGGGGCGGCGGAACCATCATCAACACGTCGTCGACGTCGGGCTTCCAGGCCGTCCCGTACATGGCGGTGTACGGCGGTTCGAAGGCGTTCGTGCTGCACTTCTCGATCGCACTGTGGGCGGAGTACCGCCGCCACGGTGTGCGGGTGCTCGCGTTGTGCCCGGGGCCCACGGACACGGGCTTCTTCGAGGCGCTCGGCTCCCGGATGTCCGCCGGTGGCCGGGTGCGCACCACCGACGAGGTGGTCGCCGCCGCGTTCCGCGCCCTGGATCGAGGGCAGGCCTATGTGATCGACGGACGGCTCAACTACCTCACGTCCAACGCCTCCCGGCTGCTGCCACGCGGGTTCGTCGCCCAGGTCACCGAACGGGTGCTGCGCCGTGGCTCGATGGCGATGGTCCGCTCGGCACGGGCCCCGCGCTCCCGCCGTCTCCTCGGCCGCCGCACCGCCAGCTGAGTCACCCCACCGGTGGGCACCGACATCCGGGTACCCGCGCACCGTCGCCCGGGACGCCTCCGGATCGGCGCTCCTCGGCCGCGGGATCGATCACCGTGGCCGAGGCGCCGCCGTCAGGGTCCCTGTCAGCGGGCAGCGGCTGGGGTGGCGGTGCCGGCTGGGGTGGCGGTGCCGGCTGGGGTGAGGCCGCCCAGGTCGGCGACGAGTTCGAGGCAGCGGATGCGGTCGGAGGGCTCCTGCGTGTTCGTCACCACCATGATCTCGTCAGCTCCGGTGGCGTCGAGCAGCGCGTCCAGACCGGCGCCGACGGTCAGCGGCGAGCCGACGATGTGCGACGCGGTGAGGTTGTCGGCGGCCGCCCGCTCCTGCGGCGTCCACGGGTGGTCGGCGGCCTCCCGCGGCGACGGGAACGCCACCGGACGCCCACCGCGCAGGCGCAGCATCGCCAGCCGGACCGAGTTGTGCAGCCACTCGGCCCGCTCGTCGTCGTCGGCGCACAGCACCGCGGCCGCGACGATCGCGTACGGCCGTTCCCGTCCCGGCGACGGCTGGAACGACCGCCGGTAGAGCTCCAACGCCGGGATGGTGTTCGCCGAACTGAAATGATGCGCGAACGCGAACGGAAGCCCGAGCATCCCGGCGGCCTGGGCGCTGTAACCGCTGGACCCGAGCAACCAGATCGGCGGCACCGGTGCCTGCGGAAACGCGTACACCCCCCGCATCGGATGCCCCTCGGGGAACTCCCCGCCAGCGAGGAAGGTCGTCAGTTCCGAGAGCTGCTGGGGAAAGTCGTCCACCGCCAGGGGCCCCGCCGTGCGCCGCAGCGCCCGCGCGGTCGCCGGATCCGTGCCCGGCGCCCGCCCGAGGCCCAGATCGATGCGCCCCGGGAACAACGTGCCGAGGGTGCCGAACGCCTCGGCCACCGCCAGCGGCGCGTGGTTGGGCAGCATCACCCCACCCGACCCCACCCGAATGGTGCTGGTCGCCGCCGCGATCTGACCGATCAGAACCGCCGTCGCCGAGCTCGCGATCCCCGGCATCCCATGATGCTCCGCCAGCCAGTACCTGGCGTACCCCAGCCGTTCCGCCTGTCGGGCCAGTTCCAGCGACCCCTGCAACGCCTCGCCCACCGGCACTCCGGAACCGACCGGAACAAGATCCAGAACTGACAGTGGTACCCGCCGAGTCAAAGACACGCCACGGTGCAACACCGCCCCCGCCGCCTCTCTTCCCGCCCCACCGGCCCGGGCCGGCTCCACCGTCCCACCGCCCCGAGACATCCATGGGACGAGACGGACATGCTTCGGGCGGGTGGCCGCGGACAGTGGTGGCGCGGGGAGGTGTCAGTCGATGGCGGTGGAGTTGAGGTACTCCTCGGCGATGCGGTCGAGATCGTCGGAGGGATGACCAAGGCGGGTGCGGACGCGGCGTCGGCCGACGAGCAGAAGATCGAGCAGGAAGTCGGGGACGGGGGCGTTCTCGCAGCGGTGGTAACCCATGGTGAACCAGGTGTGCGCCTCGGTCAGGGCGTCGACGTGCTCCAGGGACTCGGCGACAGCCTCGTAGACGCCCGGATCGTTCGAGCGCGCGGACCGCAGCTCCAGCCGCAGCCGCGCGGCCTCCTCGGGCTGGCCGTCGCGCAGCAACGCGTCGTGCAGCCACACCCGGGGGTCGGGCGAACAGTCGCTGCCGTCGGCGACGGCGGCCCGGTAACAGCGGATCGCCTCCGACCAGTCGTCGGCGAGACCCCACTGGCTGCCGGCATCCACGAACAGGGAGGCCCGGGTCACCGGGGCACTGTGTTCGGTGGTCCGGTCGGCGAGGGCTTCGAGCCTGGTGGCGGCGCCGCGGTGGTCGCTGTCGCCGGCGGCCTGGTACACGATCTCTTCGACGTCCTCGTCGGTAATCATGCCCGTCATTGTGGCGGTCGCACGACGCGCCGCAACGGTGCCCCCGCGCCGGTCCGGTGGTACGCGTCGGCGCCGGTCCGGCGGGGAAGTAGTCGATCGACCGCCGGCCGCTTCCCTGGCCGGCAGCGGCGGGAGGGCCGGATGGCGGACGAGGGCGCGGGCGAGGGTGTGGGCGTGCACGAAGGAGGACGTCACGCGGTGGCGTTCGTGCTGGGCGGAGGCGGGGTGCTGGGGGCGAGTGAGGTGGGGATGCTCGCCGCGCTGCTGGACGCGGGTGTCCGCCCGGACCTGGTGGTGGGGACGTCCGTCGGGGCGATCAACGGGGCGGCGATCGCGGCGGAGCCGTCAGCGACGACCATCGGGCAGCTGACGCGGCTGTGGTCGGGGCTGGGAGTGTCGGACGTGTTCACCGGTGGGCCGGCGAAGCGGGTGGCGACGGTGATGCGGCACGGACATCTGCATTCCAACCTGCCGTTGCGGGCCCTGCTGCGCAGCCACCTGCCGGACACGTCGATCGAGGAGCTGCCGGTGCGCTTCCAGTGCGTGGCGGCGAGCATCGAACGGGCGGCGGCGCACTGGTTCGACCGGGGTCCGCTGGTCGAGGCGGTGCTGGCATCCTGTGCCGTTCCGGCGCTGCTGCCACCGGTGCGCATCGGCGACGAGCATTTCATCGACGGTGGCATCGTCGATTCGAACCCGGTGGGACGGGCGGTGGAACTCGGCGCGCGGACGGTCTACGTCCTGCATGTGGGACGGATCGAACGGCCGCTGCGGCCGCCGCGATGGCCGTGGGAGGCGGGTCTGGTCGCGTTCGAGATCGCGCGGCGCCGTGGGTTCACCGAGGCGATGGCCCGGCTGCCGGCCGGGGTGGCCGTGCACGTCCTGCCGGTGGGTGAGGATCGGAGCGCGCCGCTGGTGCCACTGCGTTATCGCTCGACGGGCGGGCTGGTCCGGCGGATTCGGCAGGCGGAACAGGCGACCGCGGCCTACCTCGAGGATGCCGCCGCCGGCCGGGTGCGCCCGGTCGACGTCGGCTGACGGGGCGCCGGCCGTGGATGTTCCGCCGTGGGCGGTCCGCCGGTTCGTGATCGATCCGGTGTTCGTGCCGGTCGCGGCGGCGGGGGCGCTGCTCGCCCTCGGTGTCGCCGGGCTCGGCCTGGTGGTCGCGCCGCTGCTGGACCGCCGGCTGCGGGTGGCCCGGGTCGCGACGCTGGTCGCGCTCTACCTGGCGATGGAGGTCGTCGTCCTGGTCAGCGCCGGGGCGCTGTGGCTGGCGCGGCCGGCGCTGGGACGGGACCGCTACGAGCGGGCGCATGTGCTCGTGCTGCGCCGCGGGGTGGGTCTGCTCGTCGGGGCGGCCCACCGACTCGTCCGGCTCGAGCTGGAGATCCACGAGCCGCCGCGCGGTCCGGTCCCGGACGGCCCGGTGCTGGTGCTCGGGCGCCATGCCGGGCCGGGGGACTCGTTCGTGCTCGTTCACCTGTTGCTCAGCCGCCACCAGCTGCTGCCCCGGGTGGTGCTGTTGGACTCGTTGCAGCTGGACCCGGCGATCGACCTGCTGCTCAACCGGCTCGGCGCGTGCTTCCTGCGCAACGACGGCTCGCAGCAGGACGCCGCCCAGCGCATCGGCGCCCTGGCCGGACGGCTACGTCGCGGCGAGGCGCTGGTGATCTTCCCGGAAGGGGCGAACTTCACCCCGGGACGCCGACGGCGGCTGATCGCCCGGCTGCGGGCCCGCGGCCAGTGGGAACGCGCCGCGGTCGCCGAGGATCTCGACGCGGTCCTGCCGCCGCGACCGGCCGGGGTGCTCGCCGCCCTCGCGGCCGGCACGGTCGCCGCCACGATGATCGTGGCGCATGCCGGGCTGGACGAGCTCGCCACCCCCGCCGACGTGTGGCGGGCGGTGCCCTTCGGCGCACCCCTGGTGCTGCGCTGGTGGTGGGTGCCGGCGGCCGAGGTCCCGCCGTCGGCGACCGGACGCACCCAGTGGCTGACCATGCACTGGGCGGTGGTCAACGCCTGGATCGACACCCAGCGTGCCACCGAACGGCCTGTCGAGCGGGTCGAGCGGGTCGAGCGGGTCGAGCCGGGTGAGCCGGAGGTCAGGAACGTCGGGCCATCTTGATGGTCTTCTCGAGTTCGGTGCGGTCGACCTCGGCGACCCGGCCGTTGGTCGGGACGGTGGGGATGTGCCCGCCGCCGAGGACCAGGTCGGTGGTGTGCCGCAGCCCCATGTCCTTCTGCTCGACGTCCAGGATGGCCTCTTCGACCCGGTAGAGCTTCTCGATCTTGGCGACCTTCGCCTCGACCTGCGCGGCGACGATGCGCAGCCGGCGTTCGGCCTTGGCCAGGCGCCGTTCGAGGCGGCGGTCGACCAGGTTCGGCATCGGCTCGTCGCGCTCGGTCGGGTCGTGCAGGTAGAGCTCGACGGCGACGGCGACCAGCGGGATCAGCGCCTGGAACAGGATGACCGCACCGCCGGTGGTCTCCCCGGCGGTGCCCTGGCTGCGCACCAGCACACCGGCGACCGACAGCAGCAGGAAGATCGCGGCGGTCAGGCTCAGTGCCAGCGCGGACGAGCGGGACTCGACGAGCTGCTCGCGGACGTCCGGGTCCATCTTGAGCCGTCCGGCGTCGGCGTCGGCGAGCATCTGCTTCTGCGCCCCAGCCAGGATGGACGCCTTGATGCCGTGTGCGAGCGCCACACCGGCGATGAACACCGCGACCCCGAGCAGGCCACCGAGCCACCACTCCGGCCCGTAGCCACCGACATCCGCGAGCACCGCGTACGACTGGGCGAAGACGTAGAAGTCCAGGGCGGCCAGCACGCTCAGGACGACCTTGCGGGCGGCCTCGGCCAGGGCCATCTGCGGGATGCGCTCCTGGACGCCGACGCTGCGCCACAACCGGCCCTGCTCGACCTTGTTCTTGATCAGTTCACTGCGGCGCTCCCGGCGTTCGGCCCGGGAGTCGATCTCCATCCGCAGCTCGGCGATCAGCTCCTCCAGCGTGCGGCCGTCGGAGCGCACGGAGGCACGGACCTCCTGGACCTCGGCCTCCTCGAGGCTTTTGAGCACCTTGGGCCGGGTCTCCGCGCCGGCGAGCGCGACGTCGGCATCTCCGACGCGGCGGATGAGCTGCTTGGCCAGACGTCCTGGCTGGTTTCCCCTGCGCAGCACCGTTTCAGGCTCCTGTTTCCGTCATGAGTGGCATCCGCGCGGGCATCAGTCGATCGGGCGGGCGAAGGTGCCGCCGACGAAGCAGAGCATCGCGCAGACGATGCCCAGGACCGAGGCGACCATGGCCTCCCGGGCGCCCTGCTGCTCGTCCCCGGAGAACACCATGGTCAGCACCAGGGTGCCGACGCCGACGACAGCGCCGACCACGCCGAGCAGGAACCGGCGCTGGATGGTCTCCCGCGGCGGCAGCTGGGACAGCGCGTCGATCGGGGCGATCCGACCGGCACGGGCCTGGTTACCGACGCGGCGGCGGATGTCGCGCAGTCGGAAGGTGTTGCCGGCGATGAAGAAGCTCACCGCGGTCACGATCATCGAGCCGGTCACCGACACGCGTGCGAACGGCGAGGACAGGGTGAGCCACACCCACAGCTCCAACACCGCCAACAGCCCCAGGCAGGTGAGGATGACCACGGTCGAGCGCATGAGCGCGGGGCTGAAGTGCTGGTCCTCCGGTTCGTGCAGGATGCCCATCGGTCGCCTCCTCGGCTTGGGTCCCACCCGGCCCGGAACGGACCTCGACGGTGGGGGTACAGCGGGTGATGCGATCGAGGCATCCGTCGGGTAGGGGTTGTCCTCGGGCGGCGGTCCTGCGGAGGCGGGGGGCAGCGGGCTAGTCACAGTCACTGCTGATCCGTCGGCACAACTCACCCTTGAGGTAGCGGGCGAGCTCCTGCTGCGGGCGGTCCGCGCTGCCCTCGTTGACGCCGATGAAGCGGACCCTGGTCGCCCCGGCCGAGCGGATCTGCCCGGTCTCGAAGCACCGTTTCACCACGGCCTCGGCGATGGTGACCGACGCGGTCTTGCCGTCGACGTTCAGGCAGTCGGCCTGCCCGCCGGTGCCGAGCAGATCGGACCAGACCAGCGCGGTCACCGCGGTCGCCTTCACCCCGGGAGTGGCGCGCACCGTGGCGACCTCGTCGTTGATACCGGCGAGCAGCGGTGTGGCGCTGCCGGTCGGGCCGACCTTCGTGGACTGGACGACCTGGCTGATCTCGGTGCCGAGCGCCTTCGAGGCGGCGGCACGGTCCTTCTCCTCCCGGGCGCTGTTACGCCGTTTCACCTGGAACATCCGATCGCCGTGGAAGCAGTCGGAGTAGATCATCGGGCCGCCGGCGGTGGCGACGAGGCGGATGTAGGAGCCGTCGCGCAGCGCCGCGTCCAGGTAGGGCTGGACACGGCTGGCCACCCGGGTCGCGGTGGCCGCCGAGTTGTCGGTGACATCCAGCAGCACCAGCAGCAGCGGCGCCCCGTCCTTGGGGGTCTTCTCCTGGTAGATCTTGCAGTCCAGCGGCCCGGACGCCTTCGCCGTGCCCAGCAGGCCGCCCGGATCGCAGGCGGTCAACGCGGGCACGGCCAGCAGCGACACCGCGATCAGGGGTGCGAGCCGGCGGACCAGAGCGGCCCCGCGCGGTGGCCGCAGGGCCCTGCGCAGGGACAGGCGGTGCGTCATCGAAGCACGATCTCCACTCGGCGTCGGCTCGCATCGGGGACGCCGTCCCGCGCGCCCTGCTCGCCCCGGCCCTCGACGTCCAGCACTGAGCTGGGAATGTTCTGTGTGGCCAGCCACGCCTCGACCGCCTTGGCACGGTCGAGGGACAGTTCCTGGTTGTCCTCGTTACGGCCGAGGCCGTCGCTGTAGCCGATCACCGATATCCGGCCGGGATGCTCACGCACCGCGGGCAGGATCTGCTCCAGTGCCGTCACCGCCTGTGGCATCAGCGTGCTGCTGTTCGAGTCGAACAGGTAGTCGGAACTGACCGTCGTCACCTGGCTTCCGTCTGGCTGGGTGACGAACTTGCTCAGCGGTGGCAACGGGTCGGCGGCGACCGCCGGGGCGGACCGGGTCGCGTGCGGGGCCGCGACGAACGACGCCCCACCGCTGCCTGATCCACATCCGGTGGCGGCCAGCCCCACCGTCAGTGCGAGCGCGACACCCACACACATTCGGGTACCCGAAGTCGGGCATGGGCGGACGGCCGGACTGCCGCGACTGGGCGTGGCATCTCCGGGTGCGCAGTGAGCGTGGTCCACGGTCTGCCCCCAACGGCGAATGCGGGGCCTACCATAACGGGGCCGTTCGGGTCAGCTCAGGACACCCGGGGGTGTTGTGCACGTAGTGGGGTGTACCGGTCCTTTGTTGGGGTCCGGGGTCGCCTCGTCACGAATATCGAGGTCGAGGGCACATAGGCGCCACGCTCCGGCCCCCACTGCCCCCAGGTCGCGGTCAGACCCGCCGGCCACTCGGGTTCCAGCAGGTCAACCAGGGTGAGCCCGGCCCCGACGATCTCCCGGACGCGATCACCGACGGTCCGGTGCGTCTCGGTGTAGACGGCCCGGCCGGCCTCGTCATGCTCGGTGTAGGCCCGGCGGTCGAAGTAGCTGTGGTAGATCCGCAGGCCGGTGTCCTCATCCGGTTCGTCCGGCAGACACCACACGAACGGGTGGGTGGTGGAGAACACCCAGCGCCCACCGGGACGCAGCACCCGGGCCACCTCGCGCATCAACGCGGCCGAATCGGCCACGAACGGGACGGCCCCGAACGCCGAGCAGGCCAGGTCGACGCTTTCGTCGGCCAACGGCAGCGCCACCGCGTCGCCCTGCACCAGCGGCACCTCGATACCGGTGCGTGCCCCGAGCGCGCGGGCCTGGGCCAGCTGGCCGGCGGACAGGTCCATCCCGACCACCCGCGCCCCCTGGGTCCGCAGCCAGCGGGCGCACTGCGCGCCGCCGCAGCCGATCTCGAGCACGGTCCGTCCGGTCACGTCGCCGAGCAGACGCAGCTCGGACTCACGCAGCCCCTCCGGGCTCCAGCAGAAGTCGCTGTCGCCCAGGAACTCGCCGTGTTCGGCCTGGTAGTCGGCCGCGGTGTCGTCCCAGTAGATCCGGCTGGCGTGGCGAGCGGTGTCGGCGTCGATGTCGACGTAGCCGTAGGCCGGCGGGTTGCTCACAGGGTGCCCTCATGGTTGACAGCGGTACCGATCACGGCCCGGTCCTCGGCGACGGTGATCGGGGTGTAGACGACGGGAAGGCCGGTCTGCCGGTCGACGAGCCGGCCACGCCGGCTCTCCCCGACCAGCCGGGCCCGGCCCTCCAGCGAACGCAGGCTCACCTCACGGTCCGCCGGGCCGAACGGGCCCGTCCCGGCCAGACCGGCCTGGGTGGGGTTCTCGGTGGCGTAGACCCGTACGACGGTGCCCGGCACGGTCGTCCAGCGCAGCACCGTGCCGCCGAGGGTGGCGCGGGCCTCCAGGTCCAGCACCGCCCGTGGCCGGGCGACCGCGCGGATCACGACCTGGCTGGCATCCACCGGGGCCAGCGCGTCCGACCCGTCGGGCCCGACGACCCACACCCGGTAGCGGTAGACCGCGCCCGGGGAGACGTCCGCGTCCACGAAGTGCCCGCCGGCCCCCCGAAAACGCCGCTTGGCGCCCGACAACGCCGACGACTCGGCGAACGTCCGCTCGATGACCACCTCGTCATGATCGGGCATCGGTCGCCACGACAGCTCCACCGCATCCCCCGACATGGTCGCCCGCAGCACCGTCACCGCTGGTGCCAGCACCCGCGACGGTGTCCGCGCCGCCGTCGAACGCAGCCGCCCGGACGCCCCCGCCAGCACCGCGACCACCTCGTGCCAGTACTCCACCCCGCGCGGCACCCCGGCGTCCGAGAGCTCGGTGGCGGCCGTGATCCCCAGCCCGCGCTCGCGTCGTCCCCCCGGCGCGGACACGTCGGCGAGCACCCGGGACACGCGGTAGGACACCCCCGGGGTGACCGAGGGCTCCCAGCGCAGCAGCACCGCGCCGTCCTGCGCCACCCCGATCAGGTCCGTCGGCGCCGCCGGCACGCCCGCGGCGGCCCCGCCCGCGTCGCCCGGCTGGTTCGCCTGGTCGCCCGGGTGGGCGGCGCCCGGGTCGGCGGGGCCCTCCGGGTGGGCTGGGTTGGCTGACCCGGCTGGGCTGGCTGGTTCGTCCGGTTCGGCGCCCGGGTCGCTCTGGTAGGCCGACCGTGTCGGCGGAATGCCCCGGGTGCTCGGTGCCAGCCGGGTCGGATCGCCCTCCCGCAGGTGTCCGCCGGTGGTGTGGGAGCCGGTGGCGCCGAAGGGGCGGGTGTCGGTCCAGGGGCGCTGGGTGGCGGCCAGCAGCAGGTCACGGGCCCGCCGGGGGGTGATCCGTCGCTGCGGATCCTTCTCCAGCAGGCCGTCGAGCACCTCGGCCAGCGGGCCGGCGTGCGGCGCCGGCGCCGGCGGGTGCAGCACGATCGCGGCGAGCATCGCGCCGAAACTGTCCCGTTCGAACGGGGGCCGCCCCTCGACAGCGAAGTACAGCGTGCCACCCAGGCTGAACAGGTCGGCGTCGAAGGTCGCCGGGAAGTTGTTGAGCCGCTCCGGCGCCATGTAGAGCGGGGTGCCGAGCACTCCGGTGACGGTCAGGGTGGGATCGCCGTCGCCGGTGGCGATGCCGAAGTCGGTCAGCACGGTCCGACCGTCCGTCCCGATCAGCACATTGGACGGTTTCACATCCCGATGGACGATGCCATGGTCACGCGCGGCGACCAGTGCGTCCAGCACGGCGAGCCCGACCCGGGCGACCTGCGCGGGCGGCAGCGGCCCGTCATCGCGCACCACCTCGAACAGCGACCGGGACGGCACCAGCTCCATCACGATCCAGGGCAGCCCGTTCTCCAGGACGACGTCCAGGATCGTCACGACATGCGGGTGGCCGCGCAGCTTGGCCGCGTGCCGGGCCTCCCGCATCGCCCGCTCCACCCGGTCGGCGCGCTCCGACCCGGCGACCCCACCCGCGAGTTCGATCTCCTTCAGCGCGGCCTCGGTCTCGAGCACACAGTCGAACGCGCGCCAGACCGTGCCCATCGCGCCCGCACCAAGGCGCGCGAGAAGGCGATATCGACCCGCCACCACGCGGTCGCCTACCGGACCGGCAGCCACGACACCCCCTCGGCTTCGTCCATTCTCGCAGGCCAGCTTTTCAGGTGAGCGGGGAATGTCACGACCTGCGTCCACCCGACCGGCCAGGCAACCACAGATCGACACCGCCGACCCGGTCCGGGGCCTGACCGACCAGCCCCACCAGCAGAGTCCGCAGCTCACCCGTGCGCCGGGCCGGGCCGAGCACCACCGCATCCGGGGACAGATCAGCATAGGCGGCCCGGACCTGCGCCGAGCCTGCCATGCGCGCCCCCGAAACGGTGCCGTTGTCGACGTCGATCAGGGCGGAGGTCAGCGCGTCACTCGGCCCGTGGAACGCCGCGTGGCCCGAGGCGTCCGCGACAGTGCAGTAACAGCCGGGCATGACGAACCGGAAGTCGGCCCGCGCCTGCCACAGCATCGCCTCCGCCTGCTGCGGATGCGGATAGGGCACGACCAGCGTGGTCGCGCCCGCCGGGAGCCGCCGCACGCCGTCCCCGGTGAAGAACGCCGGGGTCCGCGCCGACGTGGTCAGCAGCTGCGCCGGCACGAGCGCCACCAGCGCGGCCACGGTGAGGACGCCCGCGCCCGTCCACGCCAGCACGCCCCGCGGGGACGTCCCCCGCAGGAACCCCGGCCGTGGGGACATCACCCGCAGCGACAACGGATGCCGATCCGGTGTCCGAGAGCCCCCCGGCAACTGGTCGAGGCCGACCGCGGTGACCGCCGCCGCGCACAACATCACATACCCGGCGAACCGGGACGGCAGGGCGTTGCGCAGCACCGGCACCCGCTCGCCGAGCAGCCAGGGCAGCCTGATCCCGGTCGCGTGACCACTCACATGCAGATGATCGCCCAGTGACAGCACCGCCATCACGATCCCGACCGGGACGAGTACCCGCACCAGCGGATGCCGCCGCGCCACCACCGCCGCACCGATCGCCAGCAGCACCAGCGGAACGCCCAGATAGCCACCGACCTCCACGGCGTTGCCGGTGAAACGCAGACTGTGCCGCACGGCCGCGTCCGGGCCGAACTCCTGCATCGGCGTCGGGGTGACGAACGTCCACAGGTCACTCACCGCGATGCCGGAGGGCTGGATCGACCCGTGCACGCGGCCGGCGCCGAAGAACTGCACCGACAGCGGCCAGGCGAGCAGCGCCCCCGCCGTCACGCCCGCCACCGCGAGCCCCCGCACCGCCGGCCCGATCCGCGCCCGCACCAGCCCCCGATGCCACGCACCCAACGCCACCACCCCGACCGTCGCCGCCAGCGCCGACGATGCGAGCACCTCCTCGCCGATCAGCGCCTGCGCGGCGACCGCGAGCCCGAGCAGCACGCCGGTCCGTCCCGGCGACCGCTGCCGCTGTCCCTGCCGCTGTCCCTGCCGCTGGAAGTGTGGGTCTGGCACCAGAAGGTCGATCAGCAACAGGGCGAGCAGGGGCGGAAACGGCATGAACGCCAGATGCAGATGCCCGTACGAACTGCCGATCAGGTACGGCCCGAACCCGTAGAACAGCCCACCGAGCGTCGCCGGCCCCACCCGGACGAACCGACGCAGCAGCCCGTACAGCGCGAGCGCGCTGACCACCGGCGCGAGCGTCAACAGCACCGTCAGGGCGAACACCGGTCCACCGATCATGGTGATGGGTGTCGCGATCAGCGCGAGCAGCACCACCGGGGTGCTCCACAGCACGTTCGCCCCGTCCGGCGCGTTGATCTGGTGGGTGACGAAGGGATCAAGCCCGTGCGCGACGGCGTACGGCGTCCACCGCAGAAACCACGTGTACAGATAGCCGTCGTTTCCCCCGTAGGTCACCGCACCGGGATGCAGCCAGCCCGCCCGGAGGATCCACCCCGCCAGGACCAGGTACCCGACTCCCACCGCCAGCCAGGCCGGCACCCGCCTGATCCCCCATCGGTGCTGTCGCCGGTCACCATCCGCGGCCGCTCTCGTGCCACCGTGATCAGCGCCGGAGGACGACCTGGTATCGGACGGAGTGTCACCGGGTGGATCGACACTGGGCAGGTTGATACCGGAGCTGGTCACGAGACCCCCCTCGCACGTCCCACGATCACGGCGTGGCAGTGGGGCGATGGAACAGCCGCCGTGCAGGACATTTCAGACGATAGTTCCAGCCATGGCCCGATCGGCACACTTTCCGGCCAGTCGGATGCGCAGCATGATCTGGAAGACGGAGCGTGACTATCCGGCCGGAAGGTGCCACCTGGGTCGTACCCGGGCCGCCCCCGCTCCACGAGGCCTCGCCGTCCCGGCGGAGGCGCACCGGGCGAGGCCGTGTTCCACGCACCCCGCCGATGTACCCAAAGTTCTTATCTATCTACTTCAGGTGATATTTCGGCGCGGTGGATGGGTCGATCCGCCGTCCGACCTCCGTGAGGCCGCATCGCGTGTCTCGGTGAACATCGGTCGAGCGACGGGTGGGCTCAGCGCCCGGGGCCACCGCCGTCGGAGGGCTCGGACTGAGGTGGCTCGGACTGAGGTGGCTCGGACTGAGGTGGCTCGGACTGAGGTGGCCCGGAGGTCGTGGTGGTGGGCTCGTCGAACCATTCCGCGGTGAGGGCGGCGAAGGTGCGGTAGCGCGCCACCGCGTAGTCGGGGGAGACGACGCCGTGCCTGTCGAAAAGGGCCACGGGATAGCCGCGCTCGGCACGGTAGCCGCGTTCGCCGATGATGATACGGCCGCCGAGACGGACGACTCCGACCACGCAGGGTAGCGACGTCCAGGTGGGGCGGCGGGCGGCGGCGAGCAGCTCCGGGGTGCGCCAGGCGTACAGGCCGCACAGACAGTGCTCGTCGGGGATGCGCTCGTGCGCGACGGCGGGAGCGTCAGCGCGGGAGGGCTCCTCCGGGTGGGTGGTGGTACGCAGGCAGCGGGCCTCGGTGATGGCGTCGGGGCGCCACAGGAGCATGCCGGGCGGAAACGGCGACCAGGGCGTCCAGGCGGGTCGTAGCTGACCGTCACGGTCGACGGCCCACTGCCGCCAGCCGAGCAGGCTCACCCGGGCACCGGCTCCGCCTCGGGTGCGGTGATCGGTGTGGCTGGTGTGGCCGGGATGGTCAACGGTTCGGCGTCGGGAAAGCTCAGTGGCTCGTCCTCGACTATCCGTTCGGGCTTGCCCACGTCACCCATCCGTCCACGGTCGGCGTCGGACGGCGTTCCGTCAATGGCCGGTTCGCGCCTGTTCGTCCATGTCTGTAGTTGACCGGGGGATGGGCTTCGCCAATACCGAGCCGGACGGACTCGGTTCGGTGAAACCACTGGTCAGAGGGGTAATTCGGGTGGGGGCGGCGGCCGGGCGGCATGATCGGGTGTTGTTGGCGTCGGCTTGTCAAGGGTGGTGAGGGGGACGTGGGGGCTAGCGAGGTCGTGGTGTTCAATATGACCTTCACATAGCTATAAGAGGTGATTGTGGTGCTGGGATCGTCTGCGGCTGACCAGCTCTCCGTTTCCGTGCCCGCACCGGCGCCCGCGGGCGACGAGGCCGCGGCCAGGGGGGCTGGCGTCGAGGCCGTCGAAGGTGCGGCGGCGTCGGCGCACCAGATCGATCCAGCGGGAGGGGCGCCGGTGGGGGACGACCCCTATGAGGTCGCCGCGCGGCTGCTGTGGGCGCGGGCGCTCGGTCATGCGGGCAACGCCGCGGACCCGGCGGGCGCGCTGGTGGGGATTCTGCGCGACGAGCTCGGCCTGGTGGTGCCCGAGCGCGATGTCCGTGCGGTGTCGACACCGGCGGGGCTCGCGGATCTGCTGGCCGAGCGGCACGGCGACGCCGAACGCCATCCGCGGGTGGTGTCGCTGACCGGGCCGGCGAGCGGGACGCCGCTGTTCTGCTTTCCGGAGGCGGGGGCTCCGGCGATCGCGCTGCTGCCGTTGGCGCGGCACTTCGCCGGGCAGCGACGCGTCCACGCGCTGCAGGCGCATGGCCTGGAGCGCCGCGGCCTGCCCGACTGGTCGGTGCCCGCGGCGGCGCGCCGGCATGTGGCGGATATCCGGCTGCTCCAGCCGAACGGGCCGTACCTGCTGGTCGGGCATTCGTTCGGCGGTCTGATCGCGCTCGAGACCGCCCGGTTGCTGCGGGCGGCCGGGCATGAGGTGGCGCTGCTGGCGCTGATCGACACCTACCTGCCGGGCACCGCCCGACTCACCCGGTCCGGCGCGATCATCCCGACCAGCCAGCTGGAGGGATGTCATCCCGATCGGCCCGAGGCGGTCCCGGATCACCAGGGGCGCGGGACGCTCGCGGCGGGGGAGGGGCCGGGGCTTGGCCCGCGGGTCGTGGCCGATCGGCTGCGCCAGCTCGTCGAACTGCCGCTGGCCGGGCTGGTCCGCTTCCGCGGCGCCCACCGCTACGAGGCCTTCCACAACCAGGGGCGGGTTCTGACGATGACCTACCGCCCGCGCACGTACGCCGGCCCCACCGCCGTCTGGCTGGCGGACGATCATGACGAGATCGAGGGGTGGCGCGGGGTCCTGACCGGACCGGGCACGATCCGACGCATCCCCGGCGACCACCGGCTCGCCCTGCGCGAGCCGCTGCTCGGCCAGATCGTCGCGGACCTGCGCGCCGACCTCGCCGCCGCCGAGTCCCCGACGTTCGCGGTTAGCTGATTTTCGGGCCCCCGCCCAGCGCCGCCCGGGGGAAGTGACGCATCTCGCACGTTCGTCCCGCACTATGGAGGGGTGCACCTGGAGGCCGGATCCCGGATCCGGGCGGATGCATCCAGTCCGGGACGGAGGGCTCATGAAGGTCCGCATCGGGATCGGGTTCGGTGGGTTCGGCGGGGTGGCCCCCGGCGAGTTCGTCGCGCTCGTGGATCGGCTCGAGAAGCTCGAGATCGACTCGTTGTGGCTCTCCGAGCAGCTCTCCCAGCCGGCCGTCGCCCCGTTCGCCGGGCTGGGGTTCGCCCTCGGGCGGACCAGCCGGCTCAAGGTGGGCACGGGGGTGACCATCCTGCCGGGGCGCAACCCGGTGCTGGTCGCCAAGGAACTCGCCTCGCTCGCGAGCCTGGCGCCGCGTCGGGTGCTGCCCGTGTTCGGCCTCGCTCCGGGGCGGGACGCGGACCGTTCGGCCTACCCGGTGCCGGCGGGTCGGCGGGCGGCGGTCTTCGACGAGGCGCTGACCGTGGTGCGGCTGTTGCTGAGCGAGCCGCGGGTGACCTTCCACGGCGAGTTCTTCGACCTTGACGAGATCGGTCTCGGAGAGCGGCCCGCGCGGCCACTGGACCTCTGGCTTGGCGGTGCGGCTCCGGCCGCGCTGCGTAGGATCGGCCGGCTCGGGGACGGGTGGTTGGCGAGCCTGGTCAGTCCCGAGCGGGCGGCCGCCGGTATCGCCGAGATCCGGGCGAGCGCGGCGGACGCTGGGCGGCACATCGATGATGATCACTATGGGCTGAGCCTGCGGCTGGCCTTCACCCCGCCGGATGCCGAGACGCTGGCGGCGGTGCGCCGCCGTGACCCGCGGGCCGACCCGGCCCGGCTGCTGCCGGTGGGCTGGGCGGCGGCGCGGGCGGCGATCGCCGAGTACATCGCCGTGGGCGTCACCAAGTTCGTTGTTCATCCGGCCATCGAACCGGGTGGATGGCCCGCCTTCCTGGATTCCTTCGTGGCCGAACTGGCGCCGCTGGAGAACTGACCCGGATCGACCCCGATCCGGGATCAGCCGCTCGCATTACTTAGCGAGCAATATGTTCGAGTCTCCCTGCGCGCGGTGCGGCCGGCATTGTCGTGGTGGGCGTGTGCGGCGGAACGGGCGCGGATCGGCGTCAGATCTGCCGCACACGGAAGGTTTCGTGGGGCCTGTCCGGACGCTGCATTGACTGCTGGTACGGGACTTCTCGTACCAGCCGTATCGGAACCAGCACCGATGCGACCTGGGGTCCGACGGCGACGTCAGCGTCAGATTTGCCGACAAGACCGCCGACAAGACCGCCGACAAGACCGCGGACAAGGCGTGCGGCGGGTGCGCCGGCAGTTCGCACGGGACGGTCGGCGCGGTCGTCCGCACCGTCACGGGCAAAGGTGTCCGCGTGGCCACCGGCACGGTCGTGGGTGCGGCTGGCCGCACGCGGCGCCAGCCGGAAGATCGTGCTACTTCCCCAGTGGCACAGGAGTTTTCGTGATGATATGGCGATCATGGCCAGGTGGACGGGCCGGCACGTCCGGGCGGTCGCCGGCACATCCGGTGGTGACGGTGCGAGGGGGTGTCCGACCAGGAAGAACGGGAAACAGGAGGAGGGCGCTCGGGGCGTCCTGGTGATGGCTCCGGTGTTGTCACCTGGTCGGGGCGGCACCCCTGAGTGTCAATATGTGGCGAACCCTTCCCCTTTCCCATCCTGGCCGCCACAATCGGCAGGAACGGTGAATGGTTGCGGGTGCAAACGGCTTGCCGAGCGGGACGGGCCCGGCGGGGCGAGCCGGTAACAGAGGCTGATAGGAGCGGTCGGTAGGAGAGCGGAACCGGGAGTGGGGCGCAGATGGTCCGCGGTCCGATCCCGGTCGCATCGAGTCCCGAGCGATGATCTGAAGGTGGAGGGGGTACGGACCATGCGTCGTACTTCCGACACGGCAGGGCCCCAGGCGAGATAATCCCGTGCACACCGGCAGGCGTGCGGGTACCGGGAAAGGCAACGCAGGAGGAAACGTGGAACGGGTGGAGCACACGACGGCACGGCCTCCGGCGCGCACTGATCGCCATGTGGTGGTCAGCCTGCGGGCCGGCGACGTGGCGGACCTGGCCGATGTGCTGGTCGCCGCCGATCTCGCCGCTCGCCTCGGCGCCCGCCTCGTGATGATCGCGACGATGGAGCGCTGGGCCCGGTGGGCTCGCTGGACGGCCGGCGTGTACTGCGCCTTCGGGGTGGAGACGGTCATGTGCGCGGCGCGGATCGCCGAGCAGGAGGCCCACGACGACTTCGAGGGCCGGCTGCGTTCGCTGCTCGACCTCGTCGGCGTCGAGTGGACGCTGGAGTGGTCCGCCGGCTCCCCGCGGCGTGCCGCCGTCCGCTACACCCGCCGCTTTCCGGACACGACTGTCATCCTGCGCCCCGAACGCCACCGCTGAGCCACCCCGCCGCTCCACCACGTGGCCGCCCGTCGGTGTCACCTGATCCCATCCAGGCGCCCGCTGCGGTACGAACAGCGGTGACGGCACGGGTGCGGCGAGCGTGGGGTGGTGGCGATGCAGACGGTCGACGTGGCGGTCGTGGGAGCCGGGCTTGCGGGTCTGTCCGCCGCGACCCTGCTGGCCGCGCAGGGGCTGTCCGTGGCGGTCTGGGAGGCCGCCGACGACGTGGGCGGCCGGGTGCGCACCGACCAGGTGGACGGGTTCCTGCTCGACCGCGGGTTCCAGGTGCTGCTGCCGGCCTACCCGGAGGTCGCCCGGCAGATCGACCTGCCGGCGCTGCGGGCCCGTCCGTTCGTGCGGGGGCTGCTGGTGCGCGACGGGGTCCGGTCGGTGTCGCTGGGAGATCCCAGCGGTGGCGTGTCGGCGCTGGCCGGTCTGGTGCCAGGACGGGCGCTGCGGGCCGCGGACCTCGCCCGGCTGGCCGCCCTGACCGCGCGGGACCGGTTCACCCGCCCCGCTGACCTGGTCGCCGGCCCCGACCGGTCCACCCGGGCCGACCTGCGGGCCCGCGGGCTGTCCGCGCAGGCTGTCGACGGTGTGCTCGCACCGCTGCTGCGCGGCATCTTCCTCGAGGACGACCTGGCCACCTCGGCGCGGTTCTTCCATCTCGTGTGGCGCAGCTTCGCCGCCCGCCCGCCGGTGCTACCGGAGGGGGGCATGGGCGCGCTACCCCAGCAGCTCGCGGCCCGGTTGCAGCCGGGCACGGTGCGCCTGAACTGCCCGGCCGACATCGTGACCCGCACCGGGGTGCGTTCCCGCGACGGCGAGTCGCTGGTCGCACGGGCGGTCATCGTCGCCACCGACGGGACGACGGCGGCCCGGCTGGTCCCCGGCATCGCCGAGCCCAGCTGGCACGGGGTGACCACCTACTACTTCCGGGCGGACGCCTCCCCGCTGCGGCGCGGGGTCCTTGTCGTCGAGGGGTCCACCGACCCGCGTCGACCGGTGCGCCCGGGCCGGTCCGGCCCGGTGATCAACACGGTGGTGCTCAGCGAGGTGGCGCCGTCCTACGCGCCGAGCGGTGCGGCGCTGATCGCCGCGTCCGTACTCGGTGTTCCCGACGACGGCGACGCGTCCGTGCCGGGCCCGCCCGCCGACGCGGTGGGCGGGGCGGACGCCGACGAGGCGGCTGTGCGCCGGCATCTGAGCAGCCTGTACGGCACCGACACGGCCGGCTGGACGCTGCTCGCCCGCTACCCGGTGGCCCGGGCGCTGCCCACGCTGACCAGCCCGCACGTGCTGCGCCGGCCGGTGCGCACCCCGTCCGGGGTGTACGTCTGCGGTGATCATCGGGACACGCCGTCCATCCAGGGGGCGCTGTTCTCCGGGCGGCGGGCGGCCGAGGCGGTCCTGACCGACCAGGGTCTGGCGACGACGATGCGGCGGCGAGTTGTCTCGTAGCGCTGATCCTTGGCCGGATCGGCGTTACCATCTGTCCTTCTGTAGCACGATGTTCACCCTGTGGGGTGGTTGAGCTGGAAGACGGTAGAGATGGCTTCGCCAGTGGCCTGCTGGACGCGGCGCCCGACGCGATCGTGGGTGTGCATGCGGACGGGCTGATCGCGCTGGTCAACGCCCAGGCCGAGCGGTTGTTCGGCTACACGCGGGAGGAGCTGCTCGGTCAGCCGGTCGAGATCCTGATCCCCGAGTCGGCCCGTGCGCTGCACCCGAGGCACCGCGCGGGCTATCTGCACGAGCCGCGGCCACGGCCGATGGGTCTGGGAATGGAGCTGGCCGGGCGGCGCAGCGACGGCAGCGAGTTCCCGGCCGAGATCTCGCTGGCGGCGATCCAGACCGTCGGCGGTGTGCTCATCACCGCCGCCGTGCGTGACGTCACCGATCGCAAGCGGGCCGAGGCCAAGTTCCGCGGTCTGCTCGACTCGGCGCCGGACGCGATCGTCGGGGTGCTCCCGAGCGGGCGGATCACGCTGGTCAACGCCCAGGCCGAGCGGCTGTTCGGCTACAGCCGTGAGGAGCTGCTCGGCGAGTCGGTGGAGATCCTCGTCCCGGAGGCGGCGCGGGGCGTCCATCCGGCGCATCGCACCCGGTACTTCGCCGATCCGCGGCCCCGCCCGATGGGCGCCCAGATGCAGCTGGCCGCCCGGCGCCGTGACGGCAGCGAGTTCCCGGCCGAGATCTCCCTGTCGGCGCTGGAGACCGAGGACGGCCTGCTCGTCTCCGCCGCCATCCGCGATGTGACCGAACGGCTGGAGGCCCAGGCCGAGCGGGAGCGACTGCGGGCGCAGGCCGAACGCAAACGGATCGAGGCGCAGCTGCACCAGTCGCAGCGGCTGGAAAGCCTCGGCCAGCTCGCCGGCGGGGTCGCGCACGACTTCAACAACCTGCTCGGCGTGATCATCAACTACACCGCGTTCATCTCCGAGGTCGTCACGGCCGCCGCCGACCGCGGGGAGACGCGCTGGGAGCCGGTGCGCCGCGACATCGACCAGGTGCAGCGGGCCGCCGAACGGGCCACCCAGCTCACCCACCAGCTGCTCGCCTTCGGCCGCCGGGAGGTCGTCCAGCCGCGGGTGCTGCACCTCAACGACGTCGTGCACGACATCGAGGACATGCTGCGCCGCACCCTCGGTGAACACGTCGAGCTGATCACCGTGGCGGCGAGCGAGCCGTGGGCGGTGTTCGCCGACGCGGGTCAGCTCGAACAGGTCCTGGTCAACCTGGCCGTCAACGCCCGGGACGCGATGCCCGGCGGGGGCAAGCTCACCATCGACACCTCCAACATCGAGATCCAGGAGGACCTCGCCGCCGGGCGCCCCGGCATCAAGGCCGGCCGGCACGTCCACCTGCGGATCAGTGACAGTGGGTCCGGTATGAGCCCGGAGACGGTCAGCCGGGCGTTCGAACCGTTCTTCACCACCAAACGCAAGGGCGAGGGTTCGGGTCTGGGCCTGGCCACCGTCTACGGCATCATCACCCAGGCCGGTGGGCACGCCGAGATCTTCTCCGACGTCGGCCTCGGCACCACCGTCAGCATCCTGCTTCCGGCGGTCGAGAGTGTGGCCGTGACACCGGAACCCATGTCCGAGACGGTGGTGCTCACCGGCGGTGAGACCATCCTGGTCGTCGAGGACGAACGGGCGATGCGCGAGGTCACCCGCCGTCTGCTGATCCGCAACGGCTACAAGGTGATCATCGCCGCGGACGGCCAACGCGCCGTGGAGATCGCCACGAGCCATCCCGCCCCCATCGACCTGTTGCTGACCGACGTCGTGATGCCGCAGGTCCTTGGCCGGACGGTGGCCGAACTCGTACGCCGGCAGCGCCCGAACGTCCAGGTGCTGTTCATGTCCGGCTACGCCTATGCCGTGCTGGCCCACAACGGCACGCTCGATCCCGGTCTGATGCTGTTGCCCAAGCCGTTCTCCGAACGGGAACTGCTGGCCAGGGTGCGGGAGGTGCTCGACAGCCCGATCGAGCCCTGAGAGCGGAAACCCCGAAAGGTAGGGCCACTTCGGTTCCCTGCCGTCCACGGCCGCCCTGGGCGAGCGTTCTGCTACCGGTACGGTTGGCCAGGACGGATCCCGCCCACCGCGGACGGGTGCGGCGGCGAACCCTGGGGGCGCAGTGAACGATCCGTCGACCGGGACACCCGCCGACGATGACGGCGGTAGCAGCGACGGCAGGGGCCCTTCCCGTGCCGTGCGGGTGCTCGTCGTGGATGACAACGATCTGCTACGCGGTCTGCTCAGCCGGATTCTGCGGGCCGAGGGTTTCACGACCAGCGAGGCCGCCTCGGTCGAGGAGGCGCTGGGTCTCGACCCGGGCGCGCACGACGCGATCGTCGTCGACGTCCGGCTCGAGGGGCGGCCCGGCACCGACCTCGTCGCCGAGCTGCGGCGCACCACCCCGGCGCTGGTACGCCGCTGCCTGCTGCTCACCGGCGCGCCCGGTCTCGACGAGCTTCCCCCGGACGTGCCGATGGTCGCCAAGCCCTTCACCGCCGACCAGATCGTGCGCGAGGTCCGACGCCTGCTGCCGACCGCCGCCACCGAACCCGGATGAGCGCCGGCGGCGCCGGAAGCGGGGCGCGGCCCGAGGAGCTGCTACGGATGATGGTCGCGCTGCAGGAACGCGGCCAGCGGGCGATGGCCACCCGGCTGCATGACGGCCCGATGCAGGAGTTCACCGCCGTCCTGCTCGAACTCGCCAGCGTGCGCCGCCAGCTCTCCGGCGCGCTCGCCGAACGGGTCGTCACGATGGAGGACAGGCTGCGGGCGGCCGCCTTGGAACTGCAGTTGCCGCCCGGTGTCTTCCGGCTGGGTCATGACGCGACCGACGCCCTGATCGCGGGCCTGCGCCAGCGGGTGGACGGCCTGCTCGTCGACCGGCTGGACACCGACCTGCAGCTGGCGGAGTGTCCACCGACCGACGCGGAGATCTCGGTGGTCCTGGGGGCCGTCCAGGTGCTGTTGCTGGCGAGCAACCCCTATGCCACCGGTGAGCGGGCCTGGCTGTCGGTGCGGTCGGGCCCCGCGGGGCTCGACCTGAGCCTGGGGGTGCGCCCCTCCGGTCACGAGCCGCCGACGGACGAGGCGCGAGCCGCCCGGCTACGTCCCCTGGCCGACGTGATCGGCGCCGACCTGTGCCACGACGCCGAGGCCGCCCGCTGGACCGCCACCCTCCACCTCGCCCGTCAGGCCGCCGGCACCCCGACACACTGAGACGTGGGGTGTCAGCGGGAGGTGGGATACATCTCGCGGGGTTCGCGGTGCGCACGCTTGGCGGCGTACATGGCGGCGTCGGCGCGGCGGATGACGGCGTCCGGATCGGGACCGTCCGGACCGGCGCCGCCCACGCCACGGCACCAGGCGACCCCGATGGCGGCGCGGATGACGATGGTCTGCCCGGCGATGTCCAGCGCCGTGGCGATGGCGCGGCGGGCGTTGTCGAGGACGGCGTGCACGGTGGCCTCGGTGGGCTCGGGCAGCACGATGAGGAACTCGTCGCCACCGAGGCGGAACACGTCCTGGGGGGCGACGTCGACCAGCGCGACCAGGCGGGCGGCGATGGTGCGCAGGACCTCGTCGCCGACATGATGACCGAAGGTGTCGTTGACCGGTTTGAAGTCGTCCAGATCGATCAACAGGATCGTGTACGGGGTGTGGCTGCCGGCCAGCTGGTCGAGGCGGTCGGCGAGTCCGGTGCGGCTGCCCAGACCGGTGAGGGTGTCATGGCTTGCCTGCCACCAGATCCGGGCCTGTAACCGGCGTCGCTCGCCGACCTCATGGCAGGTCACCATCAGGTCGCGTCCGAGCGGGCCGGCACGCCGGGCGGCCGCGAGGTCGAACCATCGGTGGTCGGCGGTGGCGGTGCACAGGCGGATGTCGAGCAGTGAGTCCGCGCGCGGATGCCCGGCGCCGCTGGGCTGCGCGTCGAGGTAGGACTGGACCGCGGCCCGGTCATCGGGGTGGACCAGGTCGAGCAGCGGCCGTCCGAGCAGGTGGGCGACCTGATGGCCGAGCAGGCCCTCGACCGCTGAGGTGAGGAACGTGACCTGGCCGGCCGCGTTGAGCACCACGACGATGTCATGGGACTCGTGGAGCAGGGTGGTGAGCCGGGCACCCTCCCGCCGGGTCTGCTGACTCTCCCGCAGCAGCGTCCACGACAGCGCCACGACAGTGATGATCACCAGGGCGTAGAGGACCAGGTCGCTGGAGGGACGCCCGGGTGAGGGCCCCTCGGTCGGGTGACCGTCCTGGCGCAGGACCAGATAGTACGGCTGTGGCACCGACGGGACGAAGCCCACTTCGGCGAGCCCGCCGCCGCCTTCGGTCCGCAGTATCACCTGCCGGCTGGTGCCCGGCTGGATCGGCCGCAGCTGGGCGGCGTCGACCAGCCTCCGGCCGACCAGGGCACGGTCGGTCGAGATCACCGCGCGCCCGCCGCTGTCGACCAGCGTGATCGTGATGCCCGGCAGGGACGTGTCGTCCAGGTCGGACGCCTTCGTCGCACCCGGCCGGGCCGCGTCGCCGTTCGGCCCGGCATCCCGCCCGCGATCGGGCAGGATGCCCAGCGCCCTGCTCAGCTCGGCGGTGGAGGCCCGGGTCAACGCCCGGGAGAGCAGCAGGAAGGCCACGTCCTGGCCCGCCCGGCGGATCGGAACGATGCTGACCACCGAGATGTCGTTGACGTCCTGCTGGCTGTCCGCGGTCGGTGAGATCGGCACGTCGAGACCGGCCTGACGGGCGAGGTCCCAGATCCGGTTGCCCGGGCCGATCGGCACGGTCGAGCCGACCGGGCGCACCGCCAGCGGCTGGCCGGTGAGGTCGACGAGGGCGAGCACGACATCCGGGGTGGACAGGTCGGGACCGGCGATGGACTCCAGCGTGCGGGCATCGGCGGCCCGGTCGGTCAGCGACCAGGGCAACGCGGAGATCGGTTCGATCAGGTAGCTCGGCTGGTTCAGGCGGGCGATGAGTCTCGCCGTCGTGTTCGCCAGCAGCGTGGCCTGGTGGATGCGCTGGTTGTCGAGGCGGCGCTGGTCGGCACGTTCGATCGCCATGATGGTCACCGTGCTGGCCATGATCATAACTGCCAGGACCAGCAGGCTGATCACACTGGGCAGGGCGCCGTAGGCCCGATGCGGCGCGCGGCCGGGTAGGGGAACGGCCCGGCGGGCCTGCGACTGCCGGATCCGTCGCGGACGCCGGCGCCGGCGACGGGTCCGCGGTGGCCCCGCGACCAGGGTGGACGTCGCCGGGCCGCGGTCTGGCCGCTCGTCCGCGGGCCGTGCGGGGTGTTCGTGGACGACGCGGTCCGGGTCCGCCCCGGTGAGGTGCGGGGCGCCGAGGTCGAGCAGGTCGATGTCGGTGGGTTCGATCACCGCGAAGTCGCCGACCAGGTGCCACACCTGCCGGGAGGTGGCTGGACGCGCGTCGGCCGCGGGCAGCGCGAGACGTCCAGGGCCGACCTGTTTGGCCTGGTACATGGCCTGGTCCGCGGTCCGCAGCAGCGACTCGGCGGAGCGGGAACCGTCGGTGAGGGCGATACCGACACTGGCGGCGACCCGCACCGTGGTCTCCTCGTCGAGGCGGACCGGCTGCCCGACGGAGCGGATGATGCGGATGGCCGCCTCGGGGGCGGCGCGAACGTGCGCGCCCGGCAGCAGGATGCCGAACTCGTCTCCGCCGAAGCGGGCTCCGGTGGCCCGGGGCCCCAGCACGGTCCGTAACCGGACGCCGATCTCCTGGAGCACCCGGTCGCCGGCGAGATGCCCATAGGTGTCGTTCACCGGTTTGAACCGGTCGAGATCGACGAACAGAACCGCGAGAGACCGTCCGTCGTCGTCACCCTCGTCGTCGCCGACAGCCGTCGCCGCGGCCACCAGGCGATCCTCGAAGGCCGAACGGTTGAGCAGGCCGGTGAGGGAGTCGTGCTGGGCCTGATAGGTGAGCTGGTCGAGCAGCCGTTTGCGCTGGTCCGCGGCATGGCAGGTAATGATCATCTCGGTCGGGTGGTCGCGCGCGGGCAGCGGCCGGGCGGCCACGTCGAACCAGGCGACGTCGCCGGCAGCCGTCCGCAACCGGATGTCGAGTTCGGGGCCGCGGGCCTGGTCCGGGTGCTCGACCAGGCGGCGTAGCCGTTCGGCGTCGTCGGGATGGGCGAGGTCGGCGATGGGGCGTCCCACCCAGTCCGCCACCCGCTGCCCGAGCATCGTCTCGATCGCGGGACTGACGAACATCATGGCCGTGGCGGGGTCGGTGACGAGCACGATGTCGCTGGCCGCGGCGAACAGGGAGCGCAGCCAGCTCTTGGTCTGACGGGCTGACAACGCGCGTCGCAGCGCGATGAACAGAACGCTCAGGATGGCCACCAGCGCCACGCACAACAGCGTCAGGTTGCGGCGATGCCCGCGGGAGCGCAGGTCGGAGTACAACGAGTCGGCCGACTGGCGGAAGTAGGTGTAGTACCCCGTTCCCTTCTGCCGGGCGGTGATGTTGAGGACCTCCCCCTCGGCCTCCTCGGTGCGCCAGATGCGCGTGCCGCCGCCGGTGCTCGTGCCCACAGGTGGGGACGGGGCGAGGTCGGCGGGGCTGATCACGCGGGTGCCGACGGCCGACGCGGTGGTGCTCGACAGCGCGACCCCGTTGGGGTCGACGGTGGACACGGTGCCCGCGCCCGCGCCCGCGCCGAGCAGGGCGGCGATGCCATCACTGATGGCCAGGTGGACCTGCTCGGTGGAGATCGCGACCAGAACCGCCCAGGGCCGACCCGCGCCGATCGGGACGACCACGCCCCGGCGCGGCGGCTGACCCGCGGTGATGACGGGGGACAGGCCGGCGTGCCCGGCCAACGCCGCCGGCCACGCCGCGCCGAGCTGCGCCACGTCCACCCGGGCGCCGGCCGGGTAGGAGGCGCTGATCCGGCCCTCGGGGGTCAGCAGGGCAAGCAGGTGGTTCACGTCGCCGGAGGCGGAGATCTGCAGGCGAAGCAGCAGGTCGGCGTTGGCCGGCTCACCCGGGCGAAAGGGCAGACCGCCCGCGGCGGCGGCCAACGACGTCGGCGACGCGCTCCCGGACTCCCAGCTCGCGAGCCGTTCGACCAGCGCCGCCCGGGCCGCCAGCCGCGCCGACTCCTCCCGACGCAGCAGATCATTGCCCAGGACGAGCGCCAGTGCCCCGAGGATGGCCACGGCCAGCAGCACCGCCGCGGGTTGCAGGAGGCGCGAGTGCGCGCGAACCCCCCGCTGATTGCCGCGGCCATGCCTGATCATGTCCTTGCCCCGTCCGACCACGCCATCCGGACTCGACGGACCTCACCGTGAGTGAAAAAATCTATTAATCGGCCGAATGCATCCGATAAGGGCTGAGCATACGAGTATCCGTCGTCAGATTTCGGCGCCCCCGGTCGTATGCGCGCGCTTCGACTGCGCAGTGTGCGGCCGGCGACAATGAGATGGTTCGGAGACGTCCTGAGTGAGGGTTCGTCGATTCTCCGTAGGGCGAAATTCCGGATACTCTAAGTTGCACCATCGAAACAATGTGTAATTTTGCTCGAAGTCGGCATCCAGGCAGCTACGCTGAGTGCCCTTCTCGCCCGTCCCGGAGGGGGGTGCTTGGCGATTCGCTGTTTCTGATCGAGTGTTGTGAGTGACGACCGCGATGGGTAAAGGTCGTTACTATCCGCATCTGTGAATGCGGTGCGTGATGACCCGATGGGCTTACCCCATGCAGGGTCGCGCAGCAGCGTCAGATGATCGCGGCTACGGCTGTACGGACCGCGGCCGTGCGTTCGGGTGACATCGGTCGGCCGGATCGACCTGGTCGCGCCGTTTGTGGTCAGTGGAGCGCGGCGGCAGGACCGATGCGGGTGGATAACCGGCACGTACCGGCGGTTCGTGCTGTGCGGAATCAATGAACACGCCGCAGGTCAACTCGTCGGCGACGGAGGTTGTACGCGGCACATCCGCGTGGAACCTTCGACGAATTGCGTGGCGTCGGCCACGGACACCGGCCACGGACGCTGGTCACCGACATGGACAGAGGAACAGGGGTCGCGATGAGCACGCCGACCGCACACACCCATCAGGTGACCAACCAGCCGCCGCCACTGGTCGGCCATGACCCGTCCGCGGACCCGGCGCTGCGAGCCGCGATGGCCCGTGAGGGCGCGGGCTGGCACCTGCCCGACCTGCGCCGCCTCGGCGCCCTCGCCGGCTCCGAACAGGCGCTGCGCTGGGCCGAGCAGGCCGACCGGTTCCCGCCGCAACTGCGCACCCATGACCGGTACGGACACCGCGTCGACGAGGTCGAGTTCCATCCGGCCTGGCACGCGCTGCTCGACGTCGCCGTCCGCACGGGGATGGCCGCGGCGCCCTGGGCCCAGCCGCGCCCGGGCGCCCACGTCGCCCGGGCGGCCGACATCCTGGTCTGGGGAACCGTCGAGCAGGGGCATCTGTGCCCGGCGTCCATGACGTACGCGGCTGTTCCGGCCCTGCGGGTCGCGCCGGACCTCGCGGCCAGGTTCGAGCCGCTGCTCACGAGCCGGGTGTACGACCCGGGACTGCGGGTGCCCGAGACCAAGGCGGGCCTGCTCGCCGGGATGGGAATGACCGAGAAGCAGGGCGGCTCCGACGTCCGGTCGAACACCACGACGGCGACGCCCGCCCGCGACGGGACCTTCCGACTGCGCGGCCACAAGTGGTTCACCAGCGCCCCGATGAGCGACATGTTCCTGGTGCTGGCCCAGGCGCCGGACGGGTTGTCCTGCTTCCTCGTCCCGCGGGTGCTGCCGGACGGCACCCGCAACACCTTTCGCATCCAGCGGCTGAAGGACAAGCTCGGCAACCGCAGCAATGCCAGCGGCGAGCCGGAGTTCGACGACACGGTGGGCTGGCTCGTCGGTGAGCCGGGCCGTGGGATCGCTGTCATCCTCGAGATGGTCACGCTCACCCGGCTCGACGCGGCCCTGGCCGCCGCGGCCGGAATGCGTGCGGCGGTGCTTTCGGCTGCCCATCACGTCCGGCACCGACGTGCCTTTGGTGGCCTGCTCGTCGACGCGCCGTTGATGCGCAACGTGCTGGCCGATCTCGTCGTGGAAACCGAGGCGGCCACCACTTTGGTGATGCGGGTGGCCGGTGCGGTGGATCGATCCCTGTGCGGTGACGACACGGAACGAGCGTTTCGACGGATCGCGACGGCGGTGGCCAAGTACTGGGTGTGCAAACGCGTTCCGGGGGTGGTGGTGGAGGCACTTGAGTGCCTTGGTGGAAACGGTTACGTCGAGGAGTCGGGAATGCCCAGGCTGTACCGTGAGGCGCCGTTGAACGGAATCTGGGAAGGCGCTGGGAACGTCAACGCCCTCGATGTGCTGCGGGCCCTGGCCCGTGAACCCGGGGGCCTGGCGGCGGTGACCGCCGACATCGACGCGGCCCGTGGGGCCGACAGCCGGCTCGATCGGGCCGCTGACCAGCTACTTTCCCAGCTCGAGGCCACCGGGGGCGAGCCGTTCACGGCGCGTCGGCTGGTCGAGCGGCTGGCGCTCGTCCTCCAGGGCTCCCTGCTCGTCCAGCACGCGCCGACGGCGGTCGCAGATGCGTTCTGCGCGTCGCGGCTGGCCGGTGACGGCGGTCTCGCTTTCGGCACGCTTCCGGCCGGGACCGATACCGCAGGTATCCTCGATCGGATTGCTTCGTCAGGTTCGGATACCGATTGAACCGGTGATGTCCGGCACGAGCCGGGAAAGGGAAGAAACGCTTTCAAGTTCCTGTGCTGGGAAACCACTGGATCGCCCCTAGTCTGGTAGGCGACTGCGCCCGCGGGGGGTCCCGATGATGTTCTTCTGCCTGGCTGTCGCCGGGCTGGTAATACTTGCTGGCATCCTTGGTCTGGCTCGTGGCCAGGCCGAATGGGCCTGGATTTACGACCGCCGTCGTGCCGGCATCGTCACCGGTGCCGGATCGGTGGCGATGTTGGCGTTCGGCATGTTGGCGGTGAACGGTATCGGCACCGGGGACGGCGGCAGCCACGATCGTTCCAGCAGCGTGATCCTGTTGCCGCGTCCGACCGGCTCCGTCCCGGCCGAGCCGCGCGGCGATGACCCGCCCGGTGCCTCCGGCCCGGCCGGTGGACCCGAGGGCGGCCCGGCCGTGGGCGATCCGAGTCCGGCCGCCTACAGCCGGTCCGTGCCCTACGGCGCTGGCGTCGGCGCCGGTGGCGACCCGCCGCCGGCTCGTTCCGGCGGTTCCGGCCGGGTGGACGTCCCGCCCGCGGCCACGAGCGGCGGTGGTCGGGCGGGCAGCGGCACCGGCGGTGGCGCGGCCGGGACACCGTCTCGGGCGCCAGTACCGCCGGCGCCACCGGCACCGCCCGCTTCCCCGCCGCAGCGGACGCTCCCACCCCGCGTGACCCTGCCGGCGCCGCCCGTTCCGTCGCGCACGACACCGCCACGCCCCACCACCCCACCACCCCCGCCCCAGACCACCCCGCCGCGCACGACACCGCCCCGGAGCACCGCTCCCGCGCCCCGAACAACCCCACCGCGCACCGCCCCACCGCGCACCACCGCACCGCGGACCACCCCGCCGCGGACCGCCCCACCGCGCACCACCGCACCGCGCACCACCCCGCCCCGGCCCCCCCCCCCCCGCCCCACCCCCCCCCCGGCCCCCCCCCCCCCCCCCCCCCCCCCCCCCCCCCCCCCCCCCCCCCCCCCCCCCCG